>JAGVOR010000199.1 GCA_020052635.1 Candidatus Omnitrophota bacterium | reverse complement strand
TAGCTTGATTTGGCTATTTCCCTGCATAATAGTTTAATTTACTAAAGAGTTTTGCAGCTTATTGCGATTGGTTATATTGCGGTGAGAAGTAAATTAATTCGGACGCATTTACAATCGGACTGAAAGAACCGGGAGAAATACCCTAATGGTTCGAAGCGGTATCAAATTCGGAGAGGCTGGGATTCGAACCCAGGGACCCAGTTACCCAGGTCAACTCATTAGCAGTGAGTTGCTTTCGACCACTCAGCCACCTCTCCAAGTCGTTCGCTAAATTTAAGTTGGAGCTCACTCCCCATAGGGGAAACCCAGGTTTCCCCTATGGCGCCCGCCACTACTGCGTTGGCGGGCTGTCACCCCTTCCTTACCTTAGGATATTTTCTTGCGTTTTTGCTTAAAAAATTCTTTTAAAATATTGCCGCACTCGGCTTCTAAAATACCGCCGGTGACTTTAATACGGTGATTCAGTTTTTTATGATTGACGATATTGATCACAGAGCCGCAAGCGCCGGTTTTAGGATCCTTGGCTCCGAAGTATAGGTTCTTTATCCGCGCCAGGACCAACGCCCCGGCACACATGCTGCACGGTTCAATTGTAACATATAGGCTCACCCCATTCAACCACTTTGTCCCCAAGTAATTTGCGGCACTGGTAATGGCAATGATTTCGGCATGCGCGGTGGGGTCTTTTAAGCGTTCAATCTGGTTGTGCCCCCGGGCAATGATCTGGTGGTTATGCACAATTACCGCACCGACCGGGACTTCATCCTCTGCAAAAGCCTGACGCGCCTCTTTTAAGGCTTCCTGCATATAATACCGTTGAATTTTAAGCATCTGGGTTTTTCCAGTGTTGGATTAAAACCATTGCCCCGGCTAGGCCGCCAAGCCATAAATACGGCAAATTATAAAGCGCAAACCTTCCGCCGAAATTATCACTGGCAATGCTCTGACAAACTGCAAAAGATAATACTACGAATAAAAGCGTGGCTAATGACACCTTGCGCCAGCGCTCTCTACTTAAGAAAATACCGATAATCCATAATACCCACATTATGCGATGAAGATTCATGCGCAAGGACGGATGCGGCATCAGCGTATCCCAATATTGCAATAGACGCAAAGCGCCCTTAGACCACCCTTTCTGCCCCCAGTATTTAAGAAAGAAATAAATGTCCAGCTGGCGGCAGCTTTGCAGGCGCTCTTTCATGTTTCCGTCTTCGCAAGCTAAAAAAACAATTTCTCCGGAAGGATCAAGTTCCACATTCGGGCTTAAAAAAAATGTATCCGGCGGCAGCGCGGGGCCGGTTTTTATCCCCAGCATTCCAATCAATCTCGATTTTATTGCCCGGCGCTCCCATAAAAAAGGTGAATCTGTTTTTAGGATGTCCGGAAGCCACTTTTTAAACTCCTCCTGATTATCCTGCATCCTTTTCTCTTTAAACCCCCACATATGCCCAGATGCCGTTTCATAGGGGAATTCACTATGGCTAAGCCCCGGTAAACAATACAAATCGAGCTGGCCTAAAATCCTAAACAGGGTAAATTTGGCGAATTTTTTCGGGTCAGCAAAAATCGCCTCGATGCTCGCCTGTTTAAAAAGGTCATCCGCGGCGACAAAACCGAGTTCCTGTTGAGCAAGATTCAAAGTATACATCTGGGAATAGATCGGATGGGTATCTTTAGTCCTCAAAGGCCACTGCCTGCTCATATATTCTCCGAGCTTCCGGGAGGCGGGGCCGTTAGATATATCGAATTGCTTGTCTATCGCCCGGGTTACCCTGGTAAATAAAGCCCAGCCGGTATTATGGGTAAGCCCCCAGTATCCGAACTGTTTATAGTATAAAAAGCCGACGAAATTATAGGCTAAAAGGCAAGCTACCAGAAAAATAGCGGCCTGTTTCCAAAGGCGATGGCAAAACCAACCCATCATCCAGAAAATGGGGACTAAGATCAGGGCTTCGGTGCGCGCCAGAAAACACATGATTGTAACAATTATTACCCATGTCAAAGTACGAATGTTCGGCTTTTTTACCCAGGCCACAAAACAATCTGCAGCTAAAAGGAAAAGCGGAATAATAAAAGTAGTTACAGAAATATGGTGAAAGTAAACTGAAATATTTAGATTTAAAGCCATCAACATCCCCATGGCAAAACCAACGGCCTTATGGAACCGGCTGCCTAAACGATAGGCCAAGATAGCTGTCATCACCCCCAGAAAATGTAACAACACAGAAAGGGCATAAGGATGGCCCTCGAAAACAAGATAGAGGAGATTTTTGGCAATAGGAATCAGCGGGGCGCGGAAAAGTACGGGAAAGATATCAAAAAACCGGCCGGACACCAGCTGCAACCCACTGACATCATAACTATAGGAATCTATCCCGGCATACCAATCATAGGCCAAAAAAGTAAGCCAATGGTTAAGTACAGCTACCGCTATTACCAGAAGCAAAGCTACCCTGGAAAATAAATCCGTATTGAACTTCTTAAAAAATTGCCTGATCATATTATTTCTCTTCCCACTTACCCTGAAATTTAAACGGCGATTCATTATCTGGCGCAGGCCAGCGGATTTGATAAACGTAACCAGGCTCAAAAGGCAAAGCATCGGTTGTAATCAGCTTTGCGCCGGGCACAGCATTAACAAACTCCATCACCGGCTGGTTGACCGGCCTGACCATGAGATACGTAATTTGTTTATCAAATTGGATAGTTTCCCAAATTTTTGACGGATCGCTCTCCAAAAGGTCAAACTCCTTTGCCTCCAGGTTAGGTATCACGTCATAGCATTTATGCGGAAGCAAAAGGGCGCAATACGTAAAATGCCCTTCGCTAAAAATAATCCTGGAGCCAGGGTCTAATGTTTTACGTAAGCGTTCGGCGTTATTGACGATCTTGTAAGTAGGCTGAAAAATCAATCTTCCGGTGAGCTGTATGGATTTAAACAGCAGCGGATAAATATAAAATAAGATCCCCGCCCCCACAAGAATAATCGCTCCAAAATAATAACGCTTTAGGTGATTTCCCGATAAAGCCTTGCTTAAGTTCGAAAGGTTCATTCCGATATAGGCCAGCGCAAAAAAGGGAAGCGGATAACCAGGAGCAAGGCGCCATTGTCCGACAAAATAACTGCCAAAAACAACCTTAAATACACATAGCCCTAAAAACAGCAATCCCGCCCGGAAAACCGGGTTGCGCCAAGCGCCCCGGTCAAATATAAAGCATATTGCCGCTACCGCCACCGAAATAAATGAACCCGCGGCAAAAAGATGATCCCACTCCCATATTTTCAATAGATTATTTTTTATAAGCTCGAAAGAACCCGGGCTGCCGTAAAATCCGAATCTCAGCGCGCGGACATCATTACAACACAGCTCAAATCTATAATAAAACAAAAACTGCTTGAATCCAAAGAAAGCGATATAGCTGCACCATAACAAAAGCATGATGCCTGCTCCGAAAAATAACCACCGTGCCCGTAAAAAACGGGCTGCCTTGTGTAAATCATTTTTTTCATTTAAGTCATCAAAAAACGCATAGGTTACCAGAATGAAGAAAACTATCAAATTATCGGGTTTATTAATACCGGCCAGCAGGGAAAGAAACCCCAACAAAAAATATAAGCGGGGCCGGTTATTTGCCAACAGCATAACCCAACATAAAACCAGCAGTATAGGCAAAATACCTGCTTCTATCATCGCCGATTTTCCGATCACGATATGAGAAAAAAACAAAGCAAAAGCCCCCGCTACGGGGACCGCAATTTTCTTCCCTGCGGATCTGCGGAGAAAATCAAAAAAAACGATATTGCCTAATACATTAAAAATAACGTAGGGAATCCGTAAACTAACCAGGGATATGCCGAAAAAAAAGAATGAGATTAGCGCCGCTACGATATTAAACGCCCCTAAAACATAAATCCGGTCGTGGATTAAAGAATCTCGACCAAATAAAAGAATGTTTTTCGCATTCATCGCCAAGGCAGCTTCATCATGGCAAACAAGCGGATTAGCGGCAGGCTCAGTAAGAAGATCCTGCTGAATATTGATCAAGTACGGCAAATTGATAATAATTAAGAATATTATAATCGGAAATATCTTTTTATACTTAGAAATGGGGCTAAGTTGCGAGGAGAAAATTTTGAGCATCGTTTCTCAATCTGAATTTATAGCTTACATATAACACTGGGCTTTGAGCATTCTAAGGCGAAAGCGAATCTGGGAATTAACGCACTCACGCCAACCGTTTTAATTCACGGCACTGGCGAGGATCAAAAGAACTAATGCGCCTGGCTGGAGTCGAACCAGCAACCCGCGGCTTCGTAGGCCGTTACTCTATCCAGTTGAGCTACAGGCGCATTAAATTATCAAATTTGTTCCGTAGGCCGTTACTCTATCCAGTTGTCCGCCAAAATCCAAAGGATTTTGGCGAGATTGTTTCGCACATTAATTCGCTATAACTAACATTAGCAAATTATACGTTGATAAATAGGCTAACGCGTACTTACTCTTTCTCCTACGCCGAATCGTAAATCAAGCGTTCATTAAAGCTATGAGCACAATATTAATTTATTCTTTTAATTGCAATCGCTGCTTATAGCGGCTTAGTTAAAGCTAGCGCCATATTTTAACTGAGAATAGATATCTTGGCAAGAGACCTTTTTAATGCACAGTTGCCCACTATTCTTATTAATGCTTAACTTTATTTTCGAATTCTTTGAGTATCTGTTCAGCAATATTCTCAGCCAAGATCCGGTTACCTTGAGTAGTACAGTGACCAAAGTTTCCTGCAAATCTATCTTCGAAGTAATCTTCATATTTTGCATACATTAGGGCATCATTAAATATTTTCTCATTATCAACAAAGATAATATTTGTTTCTAAACGAAAGATGTTTTTTAGCGGTTTTATGCTGCATCTAGGATACTGCACGCATACCAACTTAATCTTTCTTTGATCCAAAGTTTCTTTTATCTTGCGGTAATTATAAACGTATTTGTGGTACATTTTTGCATTTTCATAACCTCTTCCCTGCATTTGATAACAATATTCCAATTCCACATATGCCCAGCTTTCATAAGGGAAAAGTGATATCACCTTCTTCAGTATCTCTTCAGCCCTATGGTATTCTTGTTTAGAATTATAATAACACCCCAGTTCGATATAGGCGATTCTGTTATCGGGGTTAATTTCTATCGCCTTTTTAAGTATGCTTTCTGCTTCTGGCAGTCTATTTACCTGAATATAAAAATTCCCTAAAGAATTATAGGCGCCGTCATTGCGGGGGTTTATTGCGATTGCCTTTTTAAACATCCCCTCCGCCTCCTGATAATCAGACTGTTTCAAATTACAATCACCAAGTCCCAGGTAAGCATCGTCATTATTAGGGTTTATTTCCAAAGCCTTCTTAAACATGCTTTCTGCTTCTGGCAGTCTATTTACCTGAATATAAAAATTCCCTAAAGAATTATAGGCGCCGTCATTGCGGGGGCTTATTATGACTGCCTTTTTAAGCGTCTCTTCTATTTCTGAATCAGCCGGATTATTTTGTGATTTTAATTCAAGCTCACCTCTTCTATTCTTGTTTGCAATATGTAACCAAAATAGCCTTAATAATTTATATGTTTTCAATTTCTGCAACAAGGGAATACTTTTCTTAACTACAGGGTCTTCAAACTCTATAGCTAACCTGCCATCATTAATACCCATCATCGTAATTACCATGTCCGGATTATAATCATTTATATATTTCTCCAGACATGAAAGTATTAACGATGAATTACCTCCTGGCATACCTTTATTAATAATCTTAAATTGTATTTCTTTCTGCCTGTCATTAAGAATCTCTTGCAGCTGGGCAGGCCAAGAATTTCTCCCACCAAAACCAGTAGTAGACTCTCCTAAACACATAATATAGTAAGCATCTTTAAGCTTTATTGCCTGGCGATTGTTATAATCTTGAATAAAAAAAAAGGCAAATCCACCCAAGTGTAGACCTGCCTCTATAAGAATAAGGAATAGAAATAACCCGAAGATAATTAGGATTATTTTTATTTTAACTGGTAATTTCGATTTATTTTGATTAATACTTAGCACTAATTATTGTATCTATTAACCTGCTGTGCCTGTAACACTTAATAAGTTAAACTTTAATTAGTTCCGGCCCAGGATTTCAAAAACATAAAATTGTTATTACCTTACCCTTCCTGCGCACAATGAAACTTTTCACTGTCGAACTAGAGCGCGGGCAGCCCAAACGATATCCTGGGTTCCCGGGTAAAAAACCTGCTCTAAATACTGACTATTCGGAGCAGGGCATTCCGCTAAACTTATCCTTTTCACCGGGGCTTTGAGGTATCTATACCCAGCCCCTGCGGCCAGAGCGGCAATCTCAGCCCCAAATCCGCAGGTTTTCCACCCCGTATCGGCAACAATCAGCCGACCGGTCTTTTTTAGCGACCTTAAAATCAATGCTTCATCGAGCGGTTTTAAAGAACGTGGATCGATTATTTCAATATCAATGTTATCTTTTTTAAGCTCCTTTGCGGCATTCTGCGCCTCTTGCACCATCGCCGAAATCGCTACCACTGTAATATCCCTGCCTGGCTTAACTACCTTTCCTTTACCAAGCGGGATAGAGTAATATCCTATCGGCACATCCTCTTTTAAATCATAGAGTGAGCGATATTCCAGAAAAACTACCGGATTTTTATCCTCAAGGCTTGAAATCAAAAGTCCTTTGGCATCTCTAGGGCTGCTTGGCATTACGACTTTTAATCCGGGGATATGCGCAAACATAGATTGCAAACTTTGAGAATGCTGTGCCCCCTGCCCCCATCCGCGGCCGATAATCCCTCTTAGCACAAGCGGAACGCTCATCTTGCCCCCATACATATAGTGCCACTTCGCCGCATGGTTAACGATCTGATCCATCGCCATTAAAGCAAAATCTATCCTTTGGAAGATAATCACCGGATGCATCCCGCAAAGAGCCGCTCCAATACAAACCCCAGTCATTCCATTTTCGGCAATCGGCGTCTCAATTACCCTCTTTTCACCGAAACGCTTAAGCAAACCATTGATACTGCCAAAAATAGCATCCGGAGAACTCACCCCGCAGCCCATCAGAAAAATCTTACTGTTTTTAGACATAGACTGCCGGAAAGCTTCCCGGATTGCTTCTTTATAAGTAATATTTTTAGATCGGGGAATTTTCATTTATTAATCTTATAGCCGGTAAACATCCATCAATAAGTCCTGCGGGGAGGGAGCAAGGCTGCTTTTGGCAAAATCAACCGCCGCTTTAACTTCAGTATTAACCTGGTCCAGCATTTTATTCAGATCTGTATCAGTTATCAGTTTTTTCTGAATGAATAGATCCTGGAAAACTTTAAGCGGGCATTTTTTAAACCACTGTTTTAATTCATCTTCACTGCGATAACCGAGATTGCAATCATATTCCGGTCCAACATGGCTCATCCAGCGGTAAGTTTCGCATTCAATCAAAAAAGGACCGCCCCCCGAACGCGCGCGCTTGATCGCGCTTTTCGCCGTCCGAAAAACCTCTAAAACATTATTTCCGTTAATTTTAGTCGCCGGCACCCCGAAAACTCTGGCCCGCTGGGCAATATTATTTTTAGCCTGGCGTACTCGAATATGCGCATGCGTGGCATATGTATTATTCTCGCAAATAAAAACTACGGGCAGCTTCTTCAGGGCGGCAAAATTAAGGGCTTCATAAAAAATCCCTTCGTCGGTTGCCCCATCACCAAAATCTACCACCGCTACCAATGGCCTACCTTGCATTTTAAAAGCCAGGGCTGAGCCTACGGCAATCGGCACTGTTCCGGCTACGATCGCTGAACTTCCCATAAATCCTACTTCTGGAGCGGCAAAGTGCTGTGAACCGCTTTTTCCTTTACCGCAACCACTAGCTTTACCGTATAATTCCGCTATAAAAATTCTCAAACTGGCTCCCCGGGCAATATAATAACCATGCGCTCTATGCGAGCCAAAGACTATGTCATTTTTGGCAAGCGCCTGGCATACCCCAGCCGGTATTGCCTCTTGACCGGTGCAAAGGTGAACCGGACACTTAATTTCTTGGCCAGGATAAAGGGCGGCGATCGCCTGCTCCACCTGCCTGATTTTAAGCATAGAGAAAAACAAGCTTTTAAGGATTTTTACTGGCATTTTCTTATTTTAGCCTCTAAACCAAGCGGAGGCATGTTTATCCAAACAAATCAAATTAATTATATCATATTATCTAAACATAAACTTGTTATAAAATCAGCTTTATGATTACCGGGGCGTGCACCCCTTTGGGCCGGATTATGTTTTAGCAATTCTTCTTTTAATAACCAGATAAAAAATTGACAAAATAAAAATTAAAAGCGTCAAAGCTGATACGCTAATGCAGATATAAAAAACCTGCGGGAAATATATAAACTTTACTTCATGTTTACCGGGATCTAAAAATACCCCCCTGAAACATAAATCTGCGGGAAATATTTTACCCGGTTTGCCGTCAACGGTTACCCGCCAGTTAGAATGATAGGTATCGGTCAAGATTAATAAGCCTGGCGCATCTGCCTGAGCTTCTACAATAACCGAATGTAAATTGTGGGCCTTAATCTTTGCCGGGGTTAAATCCCCAGACTCTTTACCTGGCTCCGGAATACCAGCTCCCCCTTCGACAACCGCTTCTAATCTAAGTACGGGGCCGTTTTGAGAAAGCCAGATTAAAGCATCCTGGGCGTTTGGGACTTTTTTCCAATAATAGACAACAAAGGCCCTGGGCATTACCGCTAAATTCTGATAATTTTTAATCATTCCATCGTTAAGCAATTTAGTCCGGGGAAGAAGTTCATATTGGGGAGAAAAATAATTGCTTACCCCCGCTAAATCATAGAAATAATGTCTTTGGCGTATATTCTCGGCAATATCAATCATTAAACTTGAATCAATGACCCCGGTAAACCATAGGCTTTGATGTTTAGGCGGCGGTTTAGTCAAGAGACAATAATCCTTAAAAAGTTGATAGCGCTTTAAAGATACACTATCTATGGACCTTATATCCTGAATACCGAAAGCCGCTGAAGCATTAGGAAAAATCAGCCCCCTAATGCCCATTATTCTTTCCGAACGGCCAAAAGGCAGATACTCGGGGGACTGCTTAAATACATTCCTCCTGTCAGGAAGCGCCGATAACCCGATGAATCTTACCAAAACTGCTGCGGCTATAAACAAACACAACGCGTACTTTAATTCATCCTTGCTTTTTCTTGGGCTTAAAAAAACCGGGTAGAATGCTAAATAAAGCAGGCCAGTGAAATAAAGTAACAGGCGGCTAAAACGAATAGCCTCATCATAACCGAGTGTAACATGAAACATGGTTTCAATAGTCATCGCTCCGACTAACATCAAAATTAATTTTTCTTTATCGATGGCTCTATTCTTTAACGCCCGCGCAAAGACTAAAAGTATACTTAACCCAAAAACCGCACTTGATAATATCCCCTGGTGCATCGACAATATAACCAGTTTATTTTTTACCTGAGCAAGATGCTTAAAGCTGTAGTCAATATGCAACAGCTGGGATTCAAAATTAAAAATACCACAGGCAACCCCCAAAGCCAGAAATAGAAAAAGCCAAGAAATTTTATCCCTCCGTAAATAAACAAATAACGCTACGGAGCTGACCGTAATAATAAAACTGACCCAGGATATAAACAGGCGCAAAGAAGAACTGCTCCCCGGCTTAACGACGGCCATTATCCACGAAAGACTGGTTAATAAAACGATCAAAACGATTATAAAAATTTTAATAATGAGTACTAATTTTTTATTCGCCTTACTTGACCAAGAAGCGTAACCGGGATTCTCATTAAACCAGCAAGCTAACACTTCCAGCCCTAAAGCAGCCGCTAGCGCCCAGGATAAATTCCAAACTACTCCCGTCCAACGCGGAGTCCAAACCTGGTCAAAAATTGGCAGCTTACCGATCCAAGAGATAACCGGCAACCCCATGTTTTTGAATAATAAAAAACCTGCCCAGCCGAAGAAAAATAAGTAGGCTTGACGGGCCCACCAACGTTTTGCAAAAGCCATGATAATAAAAATAGTGCTGGTAATTCCTACGTAACCCCCCAAGCAATCCCATCCGGCATTTATGGTAATCGGGGTTAGTTCGGAACGCCACCTTAATAACCCCGGCATGAAAATCGCCCAAAAATTAACCAGCGGGGTAGCAGTTTCAATCCCCTGGGTCCCCCCGTAAGGATGAAGATGGTAATATTGATCATAGGTAGCCAGAAAAGGGATAAAAAACGGGGAAGAGATTAATAAGGCTAACCCTGTACCAAAAAACAAAGATCCTAATTTTTTAATTACCGCGCTTTGACTTTCGTCTTTAATGGTTATCATGCGGAAAACAGCATAAGAAAAAACAAAAAGCAAAGCGTAAAAAGCGACCTCCGGCTGCCCGGCCATGACTAAAAGCGCAACGGCAATGCTGTAAAAAATTAGCCTGGGCAGGGTCCGCTTCAAGCTCAATAGTTCACTTCCGATAAGCGCATAAGGCAAAACCATGCCCACATTGCTCATTTGGGTCAAAGTAAGGAATACGGTCATCGCCCCGCCGAAACCATAAGCTAACCCGCCGCAAAAAGCGGAATAAAATTTAAGCCCAAAAATTTTAAGAAAAATAAATACGCCGATGGCAGCAAAAAATAGCCGGCCGAGTAAAAAAAAATCATTCAATACATATGGACAAAAGTTCTGCAGAAGCTGATAAGGAAAGAGTGACCGGGTACTAAACTGTTCTTGTACTACGGTACCGCAGGCGAGGAAAGGGTTCCACATCGGAAAAATACCTTTTTTTAAATGGTCACCGATAAAATTATCAATCGGCTCCTCGAAAGCTGCCGGGGATGCTAAATCCACATTAAAGGTACTCGGATGCATAACGGGGATCACTGAAACCTTGACCGGAAGAGATTGTTTGAACCACGGATAGCGGGCCGCCGTAGAAAGCGTTTTCCCACAAAAAACAATCGGGAAATAAATGATACAAATTAATATTAAATATGCCAAACTGCCTTTTAAAAGATCTTTTTTAAAATTCTCTAATAACACCATAAAGTATCCTTAAAATTGATGAACCTGCGGCTTTCGGTAAATAATGATTTTATTTTTTGATTAGCACCAAATTTTCTTCATCAACTACCCATTTCGCATTATCCGCGGAAAAAGTAAAATACTTAACTTCTTCCGAAGTAAACATCCATTGATAAGTATGTTTCATGTAACGCGTACCCATATAATCATTCCAGCATAAAGGAGATAATGCTTTGGTTATTTTGTCATCAATATAAATTCTGTTCTCCGAATTTATCTCCCCGGAGGCAATTTTTTTCTTAATGCTATAAACTATCTTATTGAGCGGTGCCAGCTCGGAATTTACGTAGGCAGCCCCACGCACTGAATAATACATATTCATACCCAAAATGACCGCTAGGACACACCCGGTAATTATCCTGCCTTTACGATGCCCGCCTAAAACATAACTTAAGATCAATAAAGCAGTTAAAATAACAACAGCATTGACGACATATTGATACCTGAATTGCTGTAAAACATATTGCGGATGATTGATCAGCAGGCATAAGCGTGATAACACGAAAAATTCAGAAAATAACAAGAAAAATAAAAATATACTTACCTTAGCTAAATTTCGTTTTTTTCGATAAAAGAAATAGGCCGGGACAACCACAAAAATAGGCAGTGAGATCCCCCCGCCGGCTAAAATAAACCTTACTATTTCATCAACATGCTCATTAAGCCACCCCCCCAGTTCGATATTTTCACAGGTCTTTAGCGGCCAGGCTAAAAAAGGTAAAAGGTTTACCACCACCCCGTTATAAACCGCATTGAAGGGTACCAAAAAAAACGCCCTGGCATGATCACGCAGGAAAAATATGCTTTTTAAATTAACCAGCGGCCGATCATAGGTGCCGATAACTCGCGTAACGAAAAACACCGCAAGGCATATCGAATACACTGTCCCTAAAACCAGGAATAAAGATTTCTTTTTCTTCTGCCAAGTAATCCCGCTTTCTTTTCCCGGGATATCCAACCATACCAAAAAAATAATCCCTACCGGCCAAAAGATAAAAGACAGGTAGCAGAATAAGGGCAATAAAAACAGGATAATCACCAGAATAAGAACAGTCATTTTCCCGGTTTTCAGGAATTCCAGATACAAAATAAACCCGGCGAGCAGCAGATTGAATGAAAAAATAATATGTATATGGTAACTCCAGATAATAAGATCAAAATGCGAGAAAAGAAAAGCAAAAAGAGTAATAAACATCATCGCCAGCAGGCGATCCGCCTGGAATAACTTCCTGGCTAATTTATAAATCAATATTAAGCTTACACAATACATGGCAAAATGTAGAAAATGATAATAGAAAGATTGGGATCCAAAAACAAGGTACTCCAGATACATGATCACATGTGTAAGCGGATAAAAATTCACCTGGTTCAACGGGTCATAGTTTAATAAATGCAGCCATTTTACCGCACCCGGCAAATCATCCAGATGATGAAAAAAATAAAACAAAGGTAAATAATCGCTTCTTAGTGGATCAAAAAAAGACGGCAGGTATACTAAAAGCAGAATTGTGAAAATAATCAAGAAATACATTTGTACCCAATATTTCTTAATCACACCCAAAAAAGAAAAATTATTTTTTTCTGGACTTAGCATAATAAAACCCTGAATATTTTAACCATTGCCTCCTGCAGCATATAAAAAGCATTCCCAGCAACGTAAGACATGAAATAGCCAAACACAGATAAAAAACCCTGGGAAAATAAGTAAATTTCACCTCATGGCGTCCCGGCTCCAAAAATACTCCTCTGAAACAGAGATCCGCAGGATAAATTTTTTGCTTTTTCCCATCTACTGTTACCGACCAATCCGAATGGTAAGTATCGGTTAAAATCAACAGGCCGGGACTGCTGGTTTGCGCTTCGATTTCTACGGAATGCAGGTCATACGACTTTATCTTGGCCCAGGCGGGATCACCTCCGGTAAGATGAAAATCATCCCGGATATCGCTGCCTTCGACTACTGCCTCCAGATTAAAAACAAAAGATCTATTTAACATATTAAAAGAAAATGATTTATTCAACATCCACTCTAAAGCTTCATCGGCGGTATCTACTACCGACCATTTCGAAACAACAAAGGCCCTGGGCATCGCCGCTTCATTATAATATGTTTTGAGCCCGCCATCGCCAATTAACCTGGTATAAGGAATGTTCAAATAATCAAAAGCCAAATAATTTTCTACCCCCGCCAAGGAATAAAAATAATGCCGATCGTGAATATTACGGAAGATAATCTTTCCTTGATTGGAATCCGTTATCCCGGTCAGCCATAACCCATATTGCCATTTATTCGGCCAAGAACGCAAACAATGATCCTGAAAAAGCTGAAATCTACGTATTGACAGACTGACAATCCCCTTAACATCTTGGATACCTAAAGCGCAGGCGGCATTAGGAAAAACAGCTCCACGGGTTCCGACGGAGCGGGAAAAAATAGCCGGGTT
Organism: Candidatus Omnitrophota bacterium; assembly: GCA_020052635.1. Lineage (GTDB taxonomy): Bacteria > Omnitrophota > Gorgyraeia > Gygaellales > Profunditerraquicolaceae > UBA6249. The sequence continues at coordinate 2,812 of JAGVOR010000199.1, read as the reverse complement.
TATTTCGGCATGCGGTACACTAAAATTATTCTGCCGGTTCGGTAAGCAAGTAAAAGACATGGTGCCTGTCAAAAGCATCCCGGTACAAAACACAGCCGCCGTTTTTCCACAATAAATCTTCGGGGTCCCGGTTTCATCCGATAAAATATTCCTCATTAAGTAAACCAGTGCGGCTAAATGTAACCCCAAGCAGAATAACCTTCCCGTTTCATCCAAGCCGATAGTTACATGAAAAGAAGTCTCCACGATAATCAGCGCGCAGAGAATCAAAGCCAACTTGTCTTTACCCAGCTGCCGCCGCCTGGTCCAGAGCAAAAAAAGGTCAACCATCATAAATAAACTAAACAAGATTGATTCGATGACCGCCAACCAAAACGAATACCTTAAGCTTTGGTCTTTGATGCTAAAGAGATGCCCCCAATAAAAATAATCCCCCCTCACCTCCTGCGCCTGTATCTGAAAATTAAAAATACAGAAGGTGATAACGGCTAACAAAACACAGAATCCGAATGTTAGCGCAAAACGCCTAGCCGCATAATACGTAATTAAGCAGCTCATCACAATACAAAATACCCTCAGCAGCACACCCGTACTTTCCGCCAGTGGATCGTAGATAAAATTACTGCCGTTAGTCATGACGGTCCAAAGCGCCATGTTAATAAAAATTCCCAAAGCCAAAATCATTACTTCTCCGACTACTTGAACTGATGAACCTAAATTAACCGGCCGCCATAAAAAATTAGGCGGTTTTTCTTCTGCATGGTTATATAATAGAAATAAGATCCCCCCTCCCGAAACAATCAGTATAATTAACAATAAATTCCAGGTAAGAATAGGCGGCAGATTTAAACCGCGGGAAAGAATGTCCATCACAATGGAAAGCTTGGTGTTCAAAATGATGAAGGCAAACAAAATAATTGCTTCGATGGCTATGGGTATTAATAAGCTGGGAGATCTGCTGGTTACCTGGTAGGGCCGAGGTTCTTCTGCCTTTTCTTCTGGCGCCAGGAGTGCTTCAAAACCAAAAATCGCAGCCAAAATAAAAGCTAAACTCCAAACTGGTCCGGCCCAACGCGGAGCCCAAACTTGATCGAATACCGGAAGCCTTCCAATCCAGCTGATCACCGGTAACCCCAAGTTCTTCAACAAGATAAATAAGGCAAAACCTAGAAAAAAGATATGTTCTCTACGCCCCCACCAACGTTTCTTTAAGCTGGCAACAGCCAAAAAAAGACAGATGATCCCGGTATAACCTCCTAAACGATCCCAACCATAATTAAAGGTAAACGCAAAAATCGGAGCTCGAAATCGCAATAATTCTGGAATAATAACCGCAACGAAATTTAATGGCGGAGTAGAACCGATACCCTGGTTACCTCCGATAGGATGCAAAGAATAATATTGTCCGCTGTTGGCCAAAAACGGGACAAAAGATGGTGAGGAAATAAGCAGCGCTGCTGCTATCGCCGCCAGAAAAACAAAGTAGCTCTTAGCCTTTAATCTTGATTCCGTATCGTTGATAATCCTAAAAATATGGTAGACAAAAATAAACAACAGGCTATAGAAAGCCACTTCCGGCTGACCGCCTAAGATCAAAAAGGCCATGGCTAGGCTGAAAAAAATCGTAGAATATATATTAGTCTTTGCAAGTAACAGCTGGCTTCCGATCAAGGCGAAAGGCAACATCATGCCTACATTGCTCATCTGGGTAGAAGTCAAAAATACCGTCATCACCCCAGAAAGCCCGTACATCGCCCCACCGCACAATGCAGGATAAAAACCTATTCCTCGTAATCGTAAAAAAATAAATACCCCCAACGCAGCTAGGAATAACCGGCCTAAAAGAAATAAATCGCGCCAAGCCCAAGGGCAGATATTTTGCAAAAGCTGATAAGGAAACAGTGTCCGGGTGCTGAATTGCTCCTGGACAACCGTTCCGCATGAAATAAAGGGATTCCAAAAGGGAAAAACTCCTCTTTTTAATTGATTACCGACAAAAACATCAGTCGGTTCTTCGAAAGCGGCAGGACTGGCGATATCAACGTTAAAGATATTCGGATAATTCTGCGGTAATGCAGATTCGGCCTCAGGAGGGTTTTCGCTAAACCAGGGATAGCGGGCCGCCATCGACAAGGTCTTGCCGTAAAAGACGATCGGAGAATATACTAAGCAAATTAAGCCTAAATAAAATAAAGCGGCCTTAGCATAATCCGTTTTTAAGAAAAACCTAAAACTCGCAATTATTCTTACTTTCATAAAAGATATCTTTTGACCCATTAAAACCTATGCATAGGGAAACTATTGCCTAGCTTCTTCTTGATCCACAGCTTGCTCTAAAGACACAGCCAGATCTTCCTCATTTAGTTCTTTAAGTTTATAGATCTGCTGTCTAGCCCCCTCTCTATCCCCTTTGATAACCAGAATATTACCCAACTTAGAATATGCTTCAGCAGATTTAGGATTAAGCTGGATGGCCTTATGAAGACAACTGATCGCCTTAAAGTAATCCCCCTGATCCTCATGGATGGCGGCTAAAGCATTATATATATCCGGGTTGGGATTAATCTGCAGATACTTCTGGTAGTACTCAATGGCCTTGGCAGTATCCCCTTGGGACTGGTAGATCGAGGCTAAGCTGTTATATATGTCCGGTGAGTTGGGATTAAGCCGTAATCCCTGTTGCAGGGTTTCCGAGGCCTTGAGGTTATCTCCTTGGGACTGATAGATCGAGGCGAGGTTGTTGTATATGTCCGATTCATTTGGCCGCAACTTAAGACACTTCTGATAATACTCAATGGCTTTGGGATTATCT
>JAGVOR010000126.1 GCA_020052635.1 Candidatus Omnitrophota bacterium | reverse complement strand
GAAAAGCAGGGGCCAGGAATGCTGCGCTTTTAGCTTTAGAGATCTTAGGGGTCAGCGATGCTAAGGTTAGCGCCAAGCTGGTTAATTACAAAAAGAAGATGCGGGCTAAGATTATCCAGACTAAGATCAAATTATGAGTTTGACCAAGGTGATCAAAGTTGATTCATTGGCCTCCGAGAATGAGGCGATCCTTACGGCGGCTAAGTTTTTGGCTGCCGGGAAGCTCGTAATTATTCCGACGGAGACAGTGTACGGGATTGCCGCAAGTGCCGCGAATAAAAAAGCGCTCAAGAAATTATATGAAATAAAAAAGCGGCCTAAGGCCAAGCCTTTTACGATTCTGATCGGCCAAAAATATAAAGCTTTGGAGCTGGCTAAAGATATTTCCCGGCCGGCGCATAAACTGATGCATAAATTCTGGCCGGGGCCTTTAACTTTGATTTTGCAATCAACTCAGGAAGGCACAGTAGGCTTGCGTATGCCGGATGACCAGATTGCTTTAAGGATAATTCAAGAGGCAGGGGTGCCTTTGGTTTGTCCTTCCGCCAACATCTCGGATCAGCCTGCGCCGGCAAATTTTGAACAGGCGCTTAAAGACCTGAATGGGAAAGTGGATTTGGCGATCGATGCGGGGCCGGCTAAGTTGGGCCTTGAATCTACGATCGTGGACTTAAGCACTGATGACCCTAGGATTATCAGAAGCGGCGCAATCAAGGATGAAGAGATCATGGCGGCAATAAAATCCAAGACCATACTTTTTGTCTGTACGGGAAACTCCTGCCGTTCGGTGATGGCAGAGGCTTATTTAAAGAAGCTTTTGGCACAGCAGAATAGAACGGATATCGAGGTCTCTTCGGCCGGGATGATGGCCCTTGAAGGGATGGGGGCCAGCCGGGAGACAGAGGATGTTTTAGCGGCTGAAGGAATGCATGTCAGCCAGCACCGGGCTCAGCGGGTAACCAAGGAATTAATCGATCAATCCGATATCATTCTGGTGATGGAGGATATTCACGAACAGAAGATTTTACAGTTTGCCCCCCAGGCAAAAAATAGGCTGTTTTTATTAAAGGAATTTGCTAAAATAAATGATAACAATTTAAACATCGCCGATCCCGTCGGAGGAGACACCAGGGTTTATCAGCAGATTTTTTCCATGATTAAAGATGCCGTAGAAAGGGTAAGTAAAATAATATGAGCCAGTTATTGATCGCTTCAGACCATGCCGGATTTATCTTAAAAGAAAAACTAAAAGATTACTTAACGAAAAAAGGAATCGGGGTAAAAGACCTGGGGACCAATTCGCTGGATAGCTGCGATTATCCGCTTTATGCCTATGAATTAGGAAAGAATATCTCAAGCGGTAAATTTAAACGCGGGATCCTGATCTGTAAAAGCGGGATCGGTACGACGATTGTCGCGAATAGATTCCCCGGGGTGCGGGCTGCGCTTTGCCATAATTTAAAGATCGCTAAGCTTAGCCGCCAGCATAATGACAGCAACGTTTTAGTTTTAGGGTCGGCATTCGTTAAGCCGGATCTGGCCAAAAGAATGGTTACTGCCTGGTTGAATACTGAATTTTTAGGGGGCAGGCATTTAAGAAGAGTGAACTTAATCAAAAAAATCGATAAAAAGATAAGGGAAGGTGCGAAGTGAAACATTTAAAACAAATTGATCCGGAAATTTATGCCGTAATCCAAAAAGAATTAAACCGTCAGAATGATAACTTAGAGTTGATTGCCTCGGAGAACTTTACTTCCCTGGCAGTGCTGGAGGCGCAAGGCTCGGTATTAACCAATAAATACGCCGAAGGCTATCCCGGCAAGCGCTGGTACGGCGGTTGCGAATATGTGGATATTGCCGAAAGCTTAGCCATTGAGCGGGCTAAAAAAATATTCGGCTGCGAGCATGTTAATGTCCAGCCGCATTCCGGTTCCCAGGCCAATATGGCGGTGTATTTTGCGGCGCTTGATCCGGGTGATACAGTGCTGGCAATGGATTTAGCTGCCGGCGGGCATTTAACCCACGGCCATCCGCATAATTTTTCCGGCAGGTTTTTTAAAATGGTCGGTTACGGGGTAGATAAAAAAACCGAAACCCTAAATTACGATGAGATCCAGGAGTTGGCTAAGCTGCATAAGCCAAAAATGATTTTAGCCGGGGCAAGCGCTTATCCGCGGGTTTTAGATTTTAAAAGGTTTCGCCAGATTGCCGATAGCGTAGGGGCATATCTATTTGTGGATATGGCGCATATTGCCGGGTTAGTCGCGGCAGGTTTGCATCCGTCACCGGTGCCGTATGCGGAGTTTGTTACTTCAACTACCCATAAAACTTTGCGCGGGCCGCGCGGCGGGTTTATTCTCTGCCGAGAGGAGTTTGCCAAAAAGATCGATAGCCAAATCTTCCCTGGGATCCAGGGCGGGCCATTAATGCATGTGATCGCGGCAAAAGCGGTGGCTTTTGGCGAAGCGCTGTCATTAGAATTCAGGCAGTATCAGACGCAGTTATTGCATAATGCCGAAGAACTGGCCAAGGCCTTAGAAAAGTTAGGCTTTCGCATCGTTTCCGGAGGTACGGATACGCATTTAATGCTGGTAGATCTTAACCCGAAGAAGGTTACCGGTAAAGATGCCTCACGGATTTTGGGTGAGGTGAATATCACCGTCAATAAAAACATGATCCCTTTTGATGATAAAAGTCCGCTGGTGACGAGCGGCATACGCCTGGGTACTCCGGCAGTCTCAACCCGTAAGATGAAAGAAAAAGAGATGCAGGAGATCGCTCGCTTAATCAATGCGGCTTTAGAGAATCCGGCTAATCCGGAAAAATTAGCGCAAATTAAAAAAGAGGTCCTCACTTTAACGAAGAAATTTCCATTATATCCGGAGTTATTTTAATATGGTTAAGAAAAAGAAAACACCTGTACATAAACGGCCCTCTTGGGATGAATATTTTTTAGAAATGGCGAGCCTGGTGGCTAAACGCTCAACCTGTTTACGCCGCAGCGTAGGGGCAGTATTAGTCAGGGAGAAAAGGATTTTAGCTACCGGTTATAACGGAGCGCCCAGCGGACTATCACATTGTTTTGAGGTGGGGTGTCTTCGCGTTAAATTAAATGTCCCTTCCGGAGAGCGGCATGAATTATGCCGGGCCCTGCATGCCGAACAAAACGCGCTGATTCAGTCATCCTTACACGGGATCAGCGTCAAGGGAGCAACTTTATATACTACCACCCAGCCTTGCGTGATTTGCGCTAAGATGTTGATCAATGCCGGGATCAAAGAGATTGTGATGTCCAGCGGCTATCCGGATAAAATGGCGATGGATTTTTTAAAGCAGGCAAAAATTAAAGTGAGGAAAGGCTAAATGCGTTGTCCAATGTGTGGTCATAAGGAAGATAAGGTAGTTGATTCTCGCGCTACAGCCGAGGAATCAGCTGTCCGGCGTAGAAGAGAATGCCTAAAGTGCGGCAAGCGCTTTACGACTTATGAATACGTTG
>JAGVOR010000152.1 GCA_020052635.1 Candidatus Omnitrophota bacterium | reverse complement strand
TTCTTTAGCCTTGTGCTTTTGGATCACCTCTTCCACTTCCGCCAAAACATTCGCTACACTGCGGCTTCTGAATGTTTCCCCGAAAACCGCGCGGTCGCAAAACACACAGCGGCTGGGACAGCCGCGCGAAGTCATCATTACCGCTACCGGCAGCTTCCGGTAAGAAGCCGGGGTGGGACGGTATCCAGATAAGGGATGTAAAAGATGCCTGGCCGGAAAAGGCAGAAGATCCAGATCCTGAATCTTCTTGCGGGCACCGGTAACCACCATCTTTCCGTCGCGCTTAAAAGCAATCCCCCGGATATTTTCTAAAATATATTTATGTTTTGCCTGGAGATAGTCAATCAGCTCCAGAAAGGTCTCCTCCCCTTCTCCTAAAACCAAAAAATCAAATAAATCCTCATTTAAACAATCCTGGGTGCAAACCGTAGGATGTGCCCCTCCGCAAATAAATACCGCTTCCGGCAAAATTTTGCGTAAATCAGCCGTAACTAAAGCGGCATTGCCAAAGGAAGGAGTGGTAGCGGTCAGGCCTACGATATCCGGAGCGAATAATTTAACATTGGCCAAAAGATCGGCATACTCCTGCCTAAAGGTACATTCGATTATTTTAACGCGATGCCCTTTTTGCTCGGCCACCGCGGCTAAATAGGCCAGCCCCAAAGAAGGGATTTGGTTGAGTACATTCCGGAAATTCTGCTTGGCTCCTCCGATTTCCGAATAATTATACGGCGGATCAATTAAAAGTATATTCATGCGAGTGCCTCATTCAAAGCCCGGGCGATCCGCCGGATTTTTTGTTCAGACAACCCTTCATATAAAGGAAGCTGGATGGCCCGGTTAAAGACTTCATTGGCGCCAGGGCAATCTTGCCCTAACATTTTACCACAATTATCGGTAACCTCAGAGGCTATCCCGGCATCAATTCCCCGCCGCAACAAGAATCTTCTCACCCGCCAAACATCTTGCGGCACTAAAACGACAAAAAAATAATAATTATGGCTCGACCCGGCATTGACCGCTTGAGGTTTAAACCGGCTATCTAACAAACCCTTTAGAAAATCAGCAGCGGTTTGCCTCTTTTTGATCCTGGCCGAAAGCGTTTTAATTTTTTCTAAACCGATCCTCGCCTGAAAGACGCCAAAGGCGGCATCGGGCCCTGGGGGCTTTTGCACTAAGCGGTAAAGCCGAGCCAACTTAGCGTTTAAGCGCCGGGAAGATAATAAATACAAAAACGGCCAGACAAATGGAGTAGAAAACAAAATACTCTCGGTTAACGCCACAACCATTTTCTTAAACGGCACTGAATCTGTTTTTTTGTAGCCAGCAGTCATTTGCCGGAGCCGCTCCACCATGGTAGTGTCATCGGTCAGAATCATGCCTCCCCCGTAGGTATTCACCGGCTTCATCGACTCAAAGCTAAAAAAAGAGGCATTCCCGAAAGACCCGGTTGTTTTACCTTGATACACTGCGCCGGCGGAGTGCGCACAATCTTCGATGACAAATAAAGCATTATTTTTAGCAATACTTAAGATTTTATCAATCTGGCAAGGCCCGCCGAAAATATGAGTGGCAATAATCACCTTGGTACGCTTGGATATTTTATGCTCCAAATCTAGCAGAGACAGATTAAAAGAATCTGTCTCAATATCAACCGGCACCGGAGTCAATTTTAATTTCTGGATTACCGGGATCAAATCCTTAAGCGTATAAGCCGGCAGCAGAACCTCATCCTGCGGATTTAGTTTTAGGCAACACAAGATCAGCTCTAAAGCCTTGCGGCCGGAACTAGTGGCCAACGCATATTTTGTACCGATAAAATCAGCAAAAGTCCGCTCCCACTCCCTTACCCAACTGGCAGAATTTATATCTTTTTTGACCAAACTCTTCACCGCACGGAAGAAATCCGAACTTAGAATATGCGTTTTACGCCGTGCAATCATTATTTTATGTCCTTAATCTCCACCGAAGAGTGCCCGTATACCTGAAAACGATCGGTTTTTACCTTTATATCACAGGGATTGCAGTCCCCGAAACTATCGCATTCTCTGAAAATATCCTGCACTTCGAAATCAGGATCCAATAAGTTCCCCGCCGGCTTAAAACTCTTATAAAAATCGTGGTGGCAGCGATAAACATCCCCCTGGTTGCCGATAATCATTTCCGACGTTTTACAAAGACAATGCTTAAACTTTAAGCTGCCTACCGCTTGAGGATAACGGTAGGTGCCATAGATCTTTTTGCTATATTCTCCCAGAAACTCTTTGGTCCTGAAATCGATTCCCGCTTTTTGGCATTGCTCCTTGGCCCGCTGGACCTGGTCGATAAAAGGCGGATACAGCACGCTAAAGATGCCGATGGAAAATCCTGCCGCCGTTAATTTCATCGTCTTATTGATCAGTCTATCCAAATTCATATACCCCGGATGATAGCTCGCCCGGATACTAGCATAGGGGGCATTGCGTTTTAACCGCAAGGGGTTGATTTTGCCGATAAAATCATCGATATCGAAATTGAGGTTCGTCAAAATGTCTATTGGCAAATCTTCCCTTAAATTATTAATTATCCAGGTAAAATCGGGATGCAAACTCGGCTCACCCCCCTGCAAGGTAACCGGTAAGTCCCCGGGACATTCCAGGCGGTTTAAAAGCAAAACCCATTCTTTTCCGGTAATCATCTTGCGCTTCGAAAAACGCTTAGCCCTAAAGTGGTTTATGCAATAATTACACTTTAGGTTGCACTCCAGGGTTAAAAAACAAGCGATATAATTATAGTTTGCGGGTAATTTTACTGTTTTTAAATTCACGTTCGATTTTCCTTTTCACTGTTTCCGGATCGATAAAATCCATACATTGCCTCTTTCGGCTACACTTCGATTTAAAACATGGCAGACAACGGTAGGGGGTTTGCGGCAAAATTACGGAACCGCAATTATAAAAATGCATTTCGCGGTGAGATGTCGGGCCAAAAAGGGCAATTACTCTTTTTCTCAAAGCAAAACAGATATGCAGCCCCAAGGTGTCTGCCGTAACCACCAACCGGCAGGAGTTTATCCAATCAATATACTCTTTGAGGCTGTTTAAGCCTTTTTGCCAGGAAATAGAATATTTTTTATTAATCAATCCCTCTAACTTCTCCCATTTTTTTCTCGGCCAGGCTTTAACCGGCCATTTATTCCCCACCGTCCAGTTAAAGCCGATATCATATTTAATCTTTGGGCTTGGCCGATAACCGAGGATATAACCTTCACCGCGCCACTGCTTACCCAGGGACTCTGCGATGACCTGTTGCCAGCAATCCTGATTATTTTTTTTCCCGGCTAAATATTGCGAAATTTTTGCTGATTTATCTTCCGCAATAAATTTCATCGGCGGCTGGTTAGCCCCCCCCAACCGAAACCCAAGATAACTTTTAGTGGTAACCGCTTCCGCAAAGGCGCAAACTCCAGGCAGCTTCTCAAGATTAATTACCAGATCAAAGCTT
>JAGVOR010000157.1 GCA_020052635.1 Candidatus Omnitrophota bacterium | reverse complement strand
GATACCCTGGAAAAGATATATAAGATAACCGATGAAGTCAAAAATATCCCGGGAGTAACCGCCTATGAGTTAATGAGCTTGGCCAATAAAGACGATATTCAACAGGACGGACCCGGAACAATCAGTTTTCGCTGGCTAATGGGTAATCCCCCTTATACCCCGGCCGATGCTTTGCGGATTAAACAGCGGGCACTGGAAAATCCTTTATTCTACGATACGCTTATTTCCCGGGATGCTAAGGCGCTTTGTATTTATGTGCCGATTGAGCAAAAGAACCTTAGTTATCAGGTTTCTAAATCTATCCAAAAGATCCTCAAAAATCATCCCGGAACTGAGCAATATTATTTAACCGGCCTGCCATTGGCCGAAGATGCTTTCGGGGTAGAGATGTTTTGGCAGATGGGGATTTCTGCGCCTTTGGCGGTATTAGTAATTTTTTTACTGATGCTTTGGTTTTTCAGGCATGTGGCTCTGGTATTTATGCCGCTGGCGATGTCGGTAGTGGTAGTGATTATTACGATGGGGCTTTTGGTGGGTTTGGGTTTTCCGATCCACATTATGAGTTCAATGATCCCGATTTTTCTTTTGCCGATTGCGGTGCTGGATTCTATCCATATTTTAAATGAATTTTTTGAAAAATACCGCTCTTTTAAGGATAAAAACAAAACGATTACCTTTGTTTTAAATGAATTATACCGGCCCAATCTTTTTACTTCTCTGACCACCGCGGCCGGATTTTTTTCTTTATCCTTCGCCCCTATCCCCCCGGTGCAGGTTTTTGGGATTGCTGTGGCATTTGGGGTGGCTTTGGCCTGGCTGTTGACCGTACTGTTGATCCCGGCTTATATTGCCCTGCTTGATGAAAAGAAGCTGGGAGATTTTGGGATTCATGAAGATGACTTGGCGCAGGGTCTATTGAGCCGCGCGCTTTTTGCCTGGGGAAGATTTACCGTAAAACGCTGGAAGATGATTTTGTTAGGGACGGTGGCGGTGGTGGGGCTTTCTGTTTATGGTATTACCCATATCCAAATTAACGATAATCCGACCAAGTGGTTTAATAAAAAGCATCCTATCCGCATTGCGGATAAAGTCCTCAATGCGCATTTTGGCGGCACCTATAGTGCGTATTTAGTTTTGGAAGCCGAAGATAAGGCAGCACAGGTATTTTTGGAGCCGCAAATGCTGCGCTATATCGATGCCATGCAGGTTTATTTGCAAGAGCAGGGCAAGGTCGGTAAATCCACCTCTTTAGCCGATATTACTAAAAAGATCTACTATGAGCTTTTAGGCGGGGATAAAAAGGACAATATTATTCCGGCTACCCCGCAGGCAGTCGCCCAGGCGTTGATTACATTTGAAAATTCGCATAAGCCGGATGATTTGTGGCATTTTGTCAATCCGGATTATTCCAAGGTTAACCTCTGGCTGCAGTTGACCTCCGGGGATAACCGGGATATGGCCGCGGTGGTTAAACAGGTGGATGCCTATTTTAAAAATCATCCGGCGCCGTTTCCGGTAGCTTATCATTGGGCCGGCCTTACTTATATCAATATGGTTTGGCAGGATAAGATGGTCGGGGGGATGCTGGTGAATTTCTTAGGTAGTTTTATTATCGTTTTGTTTATGATGACCGTTTTGTTTAAGTCTCCGGTGACGGGGCTCGTATCGATGCTGCCGCTGACGATTACCATCCTGGTTATTTACAGTTCGTTAGGTTTTACCGGCAAAGAATATGATATGCCGGTAGCGGTATTATCGGCATTGACCTTGGGGCTGGCGGTAGATTTCGCCATTCATTTTATTGAGCGCTCGCGCATGCTTTATGCGCAGAATTCCAGCTGGCCGCAGACTGTTGCCGGGATGTTCGGGGCGCCGGCCAGGGCCTTGATTAAAAATGCGCTGGTTATTTCCGTAGGGTTTCTGCCGCTTTTTGCTTCGCCGCTAGTACCGTATAACACGGTTGGTTTTTTTATGTTTATGATCATGCTTGTAGCTTCAGTGGTGACTTTGATGGTGTTGCCGGCGCTGATTACGGGTTTTCCCTGGTTGGTTTTTGAACAGTCTAAGGTTAAGGCGGTTTGTTCATGCGGAAAATGTGTCTTAATGTCAATGATCATCGCTTCAACGGTTGCCTATATACTTTTAGGCTATGATTTGGCGCGTCTGAATTTAACGATAGTGATTTGCGTAGCGATTATCGTAATTTTGTCCGGAACCTGTGCAGTTATTTCCCGGCAAAAGATTTGTAAACAAGGAGAATAAAGATGAAAAAAAATATCGTTTTTTTAGCGCTGCTGCTATTTGCCGGTAATGCGATCGCCCAAGATTTAACGGTTGGAGAGATAGTCTCTAAAGCTAACAGCCGCTCATATTATCAGGGCAAAGACGGCAGCGCCCGCGCCAATATGGTGGTTACCGATGCCCAAGGGCGCATTCGTCAGCGCCAGTTAACGATATTAAAGTTGAATATTCAAGAGGGCGGGGATCAGAAATATTATGTCTATTTCCACAAGCCTAATGACGTAAAAGGAATGAGCTATATTGTTTGGAAACATCTAGGCAAAGATGATGACCGCTGGCTGTATTTACCGGCAATGGATTTAGTGCGCCGGATTGCCGCATCGGATAAGCGTTCGAGCTTTGCCGGGACCACTTTTTTGTATGAGGATATCTCCGGCAGGTCAATTGACCTGGATGTCCATGAGCTGCTTGGCGGTGATGGTGCCTTCTATACCCTCAAAAATACGCCTAAGGATGCTGCGGCCGTTGAGTTTTCCTATTATACGGTGCAGATAGATAAAAATAACTTTATTCCGATGAAGGCAGAGTATTTTGATAAATCCGCTAAGCTCTACCGCATCATCGAAGCTTTGGAGGTGAAGGATATTCAGGGGTATCCGACGATTACCAAAATGAAGGCTACGGATTTAAATGCCAATTCTCATACCGTTACGGAGTTCAGTGATGTGCAGTATGATTTGAATTTAAACAGCGATATCTTTACCGAGCGTTTTCTGCGCACGCCTCCCCAACAATGGCTTAAGGAGTAAAATTTGAAACGCCTGCTTTTTCTAGCTGCAGTATTTATTATTTTCCCGGCAGCATCCGCCAAAGCACTAGAGCTTCCGCAGTGGCATGGTTTTGTGGAACAGGATTTCGGCGTCCGCCTCAGCGAGGATTCACCAACTAAGCACCGGGATTATAACCTGTTTGAACAAAGGGTGCAGCTCAAGACCCGTTATGCTATCCCGGGAGTTAATATTCTCTCCCGCTGGAATAGCGTATTTACCTATAAAGGTGATTTTGTCCTGGATGAATATTTCCAGACCACCGGTTCATACCAGGTGCGCGAATTAAATCTTGCTTTTAGCCCCGCCGGTATCCTGGATATTAAGGCCGGCCGGCAGGTTTTGACCTGGGGGACAGGGGATTATTTGTTTATCAATGATTTATTTCCCAAGGATTACATTTCTTTTTATATCGGCCGGGATGATGAGTATTTAAAGAAGTCTTCCGATGCCCTGCGCCTGTCTTTATATCCGAAAATAGTAAATATAGATTTTGTGCTGATCCCGTATTTTACCCCCAATACCATTCCTGACGGGGGCAGGGTTTCTTTTTTTGATAGTTTCCAAGGCGAAATTACCGGTACCGATAGTAACCGCAATGCGGTTAAGCCGGCGCGCCAGGGTAGGAATATGCAATATGCTTTGAGACTTTATCGGACATTCGGCAGCACGGAAGGGGCATTTTATTATTTCCGCGGTTTTGATCCTTCGCCGCGCAGTTATTTAGATGAGGCAAATCATCAGCTTTTTTATGAACGCCTGGATGTTTATGGAATGAGCCTGCGCGGGCCTTTTTTGGGAGGCATCGGCAATGCGGAGATGGGGTATTATCGTTCGCGGCAGGATGATCATGGAGATAACCGCCTGGTGGAAAACTCCATGCTCAAGTGGCTCCTGGGGTATGAAAAGGATTTAGGCAATGACCTTAAGGTAGCCGCGCAGTATATGTTTGAACAGAAGCTCAACTATTCTAAATATAAGGAAGCGCTTTTATCAGCTGATTATTTTTGGGATGAATACCGCCACCTTTTGACCCAGCGGATTACTAAACTTTATAAAAATCAGACGGTAATGCTGGGGCTTTTTAATTTCTGGTCCCCTTCGGACAAAGACGGGTATCTGCGCTTATCTTGTGCCTATGATCTTACCGATCAATGGAAGCTGACGGTGGGTTTTAATCTTCCCTGGGGAGAAGATGATACAACGGATTTTGGAATGATGCAAAAAAATAAGAATGTTTTTGTGCGGGTGCGTTACAGCTTTTAAACTGGGGGGAAGCGATTATGGAAAGATCATTGCGGGGGATAGCGGGTGCGTTTATCCTGATTAGTTTGTTGCTGGCGCATTTTGTAGATGCGCGCTGGTTATGGTTTACGGCATTTGTCGGTGCCAATCTGCTGCAATCGGCCTTTACTAATTGGTGTCCGATGATGTGGATATTAAATAAGTTTGGATCAAATAAATGCATAAAAAGTTAAGCTGGGGGTTAAGTGAAATTCCAGCTTTTTAAGAAGCTTAGCTTATGGTATTCTAAAATAGGTTATTGTCTTTAGTCTTGGGGGGGGTATTTCTAGTCGGGAACAGCAGCAGATATTATCAATCAAATCACCTGGAAGATAGCGATAAAAGTAGGCACCTTTTAATTAATTTATAAAGTTAGATGGTTTTTATGACTGTTTTCTCACGGCCAACTTATCCAAGGAGTCAAAAATGAACTTAATAATGTTAGACCAGGTATTTTTCGGCAACCGTATTCTGGATTACATCATTGCTTTATTGACCTTTCTCTTAAGCCTGCTGCTTATTAAAGCGGTCATTTTCGCCTTTATAAAACGGCTTAAGAAATCCAAGGAAAAGAGCGTTTCTGCGCTTAAAGATTTTTTAGTGGATATCTTGGAGAGAATCGTCCTGCCTGCCCTTTATCTTACTTGCTTTTATGCCAGCGCCAAGATATTGAAATTACCTTCCGGCCTTGACACTCTGATTAACACGCTGGAAATGGTGATTATCACTTTTTTTGCCGCGCGCATCGTGGTTATGCTTGCCGGTTGGGGGGTTAATATCTATCTTGCTAAAAAGCAAAAAGATCCTACCCTGGTGCGCAGTCTCGACGGCTTGTTATGGACGGTTAAATTTTTGATCTGGGCCCTGGCGGTTATCATTCTATTAGATAATCTCGGCTATAAAGTTTCCACGTTAATCGCCGGATTAGGAATCGGCGGTATTGCGGTGGCAATCGCCGCTCAGGCGCTTTTGAAGGATTTCTTCAGTTATTTTTCTATCGTCTTCGACCGGCCGTTTAAAATAGGTGATTTTATTATTATCGGTGACTTTATGGGTACGGTTGAGTATATCGGGATAAAGACCACGCGCATACGCAGCTTAGGCGGAGAACAGGTGGTATTCTCTAATACTGACCTGACAGATTCACGGGTGCGTAATTACAGGCTGATGGAGAAAAGGCGCGTTTTGTTCCGCATCGGGGTGACTTACCAAACTCCGCTTTGCAGGCTAAAGGAAATAGCTAAGATTATCGAAACGATCGTTAAAAAAGTTCCCGATACGGCTTTTGACCGCGCCCATTTTTTTAGCTACGGCGATTTCAGCCTTATCTTTGAAATCGTATATTTTGTCTTAAATTCTGATTACAACAAGTATATGGATATCCAGCAGGAGATTAACTTTGCCATTAAAGAGGAATTTGAAAAACGCGGCATAGAGTTTGCCTATCCGACGCAGAAACTCTATCTAAGTAAGGAGTAATATTATTTATTGAGTGGGAATGAATTTTATGGTTAAGGCTAAAATAATCTGTGTGTTCAGAGGAAGGCCAGGGTTATGAGGTTTCTTGGCTGTCAGCG
>JAGVOR010000095.1 GCA_020052635.1 Candidatus Omnitrophota bacterium | reverse complement strand
TTTATAATGCCACGAAAAGGTTAAGGGAACGTGTCACTAAAATCGTAAAAATGCACGCTAACCATCAGGAGGTGACTGAAAGTATTGCTACCGGGGATATTGCGGCTTTAGTCGGTTTAAAAGATACTAAAACCGGCGATACTTTGTGCATGGAAAAGAATCCCATCCTGATCGAAGCGATGCGTTTTCCGGAGCCGGTTATTCAGCAGGCGATTGAGCCTAAAAGTAAGGATGCTCAGGAAAAATTGGGCATGGCGATGCATAAATTAGAGGATGAAGATCCGTCATTTAGGGTGACTTATAATCAAGAGACCGGCCAGACTTTGATTGCCGGAATGGGCCAGCTGCATTTAGAAATTATCGTCGATCGCATCTTGCGGGAATTTAATGTTGAAGCCACCGTCGGCGCCCCGCAGGTCGCTTACCGGGAAACGATTAGAAAAAGCGTGCCCAGCGTCGGAAAGTTTATTTCTCAGTCCGGCGGCCGCGGCCAATACGGCCATTGTGTAATTGAAATGAGCCCGCAGGAAACTCCGGGTACCGGAATTACTTTTGAAGATAAAATTAAAAGCGGTGCGATCCCGCGTGAATTTATCCCGGCGGTAAAGCAGGGGGTTTTGGGAGCTGCTAAAAACGGAGTCTTAGCCGGATATCCGGTTACCGACGTAAAAGTGGTTTTGGTCGACGGTTCATTCCATGAGGTTGATTCTTCAGAACTGGCTTTTAAAATGGCCGGTTCCATTGCTTTTCAGGATGGGATGAAAAAAGCCAATCCGGTTTTACTGGAACCGATTATGGATGTAGAAGTAGTTGTACCGGAAGAGTTTATGGGGCAGATTATCGGCGATCTAAGTTCCCGGCGCGCAAAAATTGTGGCGCTTGGCCAGGTGCAGAACCTGCGCACCATCCGGGCGAATGTCCCGTTGTCAGAGGTTTTTAATTACGCAACCGTAATAAGATCCTTGACACAAGGCCGTGCATCGTATACAATGGAACCTTCCTTCTACAGCGAAGTTCCCGCGCATGTAGCGGAAAAAGTGATTTCGGGATCAGCAAACACAAATACCAGAAAAACATTTTAAATAACACCCCGCGCTATATATTGCGCGGGTTCACCCACAAAGGGTGACGCTCGGCGTAACCTTTTAAGCCGAGATGGTTAGCCCCGTGGGGGCAAGGAGGATAAAGAATGGCTAAAGAGAAATTTGTCAGGAGTAAACCGCACGTAAACATCGGAACCATCGGACACATTGATCATGGTAAAACCACGCTTACGGCTGCCATTTGTAATGTTCTTTCAAAACTGGGACAAGCCACGGCCCGGGATTATGCAGATATCGCCAAAGGCGGTACCGTCAGAGACGAAACAAAAGTGGTTACGATTTCCGTTGCTCACGTTGAGTATGAAACGGCTTCCCGTCACTATGCTCATATCGACTGTCCGGGCCATGCCGATTATATTAAAAACATGATTACCGGTGCAGCCCAGATGGACGGCGCAATCCTGGTGGTTTCTGCGGCTGATGGCCCGATGCCTCAAACCAGAGAGCATATTCTTTTGGCCAGACAGGTAAATGTCCCCAGCATGGTTGTATTTATGAATAAATGCGATTTGGTGGATGATAAAGAGTTGTTGGATCTGGTAGAGATGGAGATCAGGGATCTTTTGACTAAATACGGATTCCCCGGAGATAAAACTCCGATTATCCGCGGAAGTGCTAATAAAGCGTATTCAGCCACCGATCCTAACGGCGCGGATGCCAAGTGCATTATGGATTTAATGAAAGCGGTTGATGAGTTTATTCCCTTACCGACTAGAGAATTAGATAAACCGCTTTTAATGGCGGTAGAAGACGTGTTCAGTATCGAAGGTAGAGGAACAGTCGCTACCGGAAGAATCGAACGCGGTAAGGTCAAGATCAGCGAAGAAGTTGAGATCATCGGTTTAAGGCCGGAATCCAGGAAATCAGTAGTTACCGGGATCGAAATGTTCCGTAAGCTGCTGGATGAAGGTCAGGCCGGAGATAATGTCGGCTTGCTTTTACGCGGAGTCGAAAAGAATGATATCGAGCGCGGGATGGTCGTGGCCGCACCTAAATCCATCTTGCCTCACACTAAGTTCAAGGCTCAAGTATATATCTTAACCAAAGAAGAAGGCGGAAGGCATACCCCGTTTTTTAAGGGTTATCGTCCGCAGTTTTATTTCCGGACGACCGATGTTACCGGAGCTGCCACCTTACCGGCCGGCGTAGAAATGGTTATGCCTGGCGATAATGTGACCTTAGAGGTTGAGCTGATTACTCCGATTGCGATTGAAAAAGAATCCCGTTTTGCGATTCGTGAAGGCGGACACACCGTAGGTGCCGGCGTGGTTACGGAGGTTATCGCCTAATTTATCATGAATACGCAGAAGATTCGCATCAAATTAAAAGCCTACGATCATCGCCTGCTTGATCAGGCGGTAATCGAAATTGTAGATACGGTTAAGCGTACCGGGGCCAGGATCTCTGGCCCGGTACCGCTTCCTACAAAAAGGGAAATTTATACAACTTTACGTTCCCCGCATGTTGACAAAAAATCGCGGGAGCAGTTTGATTTATCTACCCATAAGCGCCTTATTGACATCTTTGAACCCACAGCTAAGACCATCGATTCATTAAGGAAATTAAACCTGCCTGCAGGAGTGGACGTAGAGATCAAGTAATAAATCAACCCATTCGACGATTAAATCGTAAAAAATAGCTCAGGGTTGGCACTGGAGCAAAAGTCGAATGTGTCAAAAGGAACAGATTAAATGGTCGGTTTAATTGGTAAAAAAATTGGAATGACTCAAATTTTCGCCGCGGATAATTCCCTGGTGGCTGTGACGGCGGTTGAAGCCGGGCCCTGCCCGATTTTAGCGATTAAGGATAAGAATATCCAGTTGGGCTTTGATTTGGCACGGGAAAAAAGCTTAAAAAAAGCTCAATCCGGTTTATATAAGAAACTAAATATTGCCCCCCGCAAGGTGATTAAGGATTTAAATAAAGAAGCAGGCGTCGAATATAAGGTCGGGGATGAGCTTAAAGTTGATCTTTTTACCGAAGGCGAGTTTGTCGATGTCAGCGGTATTTCAATCGGGAAAGGCTTTGCCGGCGGGATGAAGCGTTGGCATTGGAAGGGTGGGCCCCGGACGCATGGTTCAACTTCGCACCGGCGGGTTGGTTCGATTGGGTCCAGTACTACTCCCGGACGAGTGTTTAAGGGGCATCATATGCCCGGCCATATGGGGGCGCAAAAGGTTACGGTGCAGAATTTAAAAATTATTAAAGTGGAGCCGGCGAATAACCTGCTGTTAATAGAAGGGGCGGTTCCCGGTCATAAAAACGGATACTTAGTAATTACTAAGGCTCTTAAGAAAAAGGCCTCCGCAGGCGGATCCGCCTCCGGCGGAAAGAAAGCGGTTAATAAATAACATGTTTACTCTACCGGTATATAATAGCGAAGGTAAAGAAGTCGATACGATTAAGCTCAATGCCAGTGTTTTTGACGGCAGCCAGAATTTAGAGTGTTTGCATCAGGCGGTTTCGGGTTTTTTGGCTAACCAGAGAAAAGGCCTGGCTTCGACTAAAACCCGGGGGGAAGTTTCCGGAGGCGGCAGAAAACCCTGGAAGCAGAAAGGTACAGGCCGGGCTCGGGTAGGTTCAACCCGTTCTCCGCTTTGGCGGCACGGCGGGGTGGTTTTCGGCCCGCATCCGCGCGATTTTTCTTACGAGATCCCTCAGAAGATCAAGGCTCAAGCTTTGAAAACCAGCTTAAATGTTAAATTAAGTGAAAATAATGTTATGATTTTAGATGAATTTAAGCTCGCCGAACCCAAAACTAAACTTGCCCAGGAAGTATTCGCCAATGTCAAACTGTTTTCGGCTAAAGATAAAAAACCGAAAAAAGTTTTGTTCTTAACGCATAAATTGGACGCGCAATTAAAAAGGGCTTTAAAGAATATCGGGTTTCTGACTGTAGATTTAGCTTCTGATTGCCATGCTTATGAAGTAATGAATAATCAAAAACTCTTGATTACCAAAGCCGGCCT
>JAGVOR010000094.1 GCA_020052635.1 Candidatus Omnitrophota bacterium | reverse complement strand
TTTGCGGATTAATTCCGGGAGCAACCGGCCCCTGCACGGCGGCCGGAATGATTAGCGGAGACTGCGTCCCCTCAAATCCGGTAGCAGTCTTTTTGAGGCGGATACGCATATCATCTTTCTCCACCTCCAGCTCCGCCAGGCCGTTTTCATTCATCAAATTTATCATTTCCTTGATTTCTTTAATGTTCATCTACTACTCCTTTTAGTTGATCCTCTCAACATAGGTACCGCCGGTACGCGTATCAACCTTGATCTTATCCCCGATATTAATAAACAGGGGGACCTGGATTACTGCTCCGGTATCGACCTTTGCCGGCTTATTCCCGCTTTTCGATGAATCGCCTTTAAACCCCGGCTCGGTCTCCGTAACCGTAAATTCGATAAAGTTAGGCAAGGCAACGTACAAAGTAGCCCCCTTATAAAAATACCCCATAATTTCCAGATTGTCCTTTAAAAGTTTGGCTTTACCGCCAATAATATCTTCGGATATAGCAATCTCTTCGAAGTTCTCGGTATCCATAAAATGGAACATCCCGCCGCTGGAATACTGATACTGCAGATCCCGTTCTTCAACGTAAGCTTCCTCGATCTTTTCTTCTCCGCGCCAGGTCTTTTCCTGGATGGCGTCATTCTTCAGGTTACGCAAACGCGCCCGCACAAATGCCGCGCCCTTACCGGGCTTGACATGCTGGGCATCGATGCACATATAAACTTCACCTTCAACCAATACCGTTACCCCGGATTTAATTTCATTAATCCCCAGCGCCACTGATCACCTCACAGCCTTTAGTTGTTATTAAAACCATATCCTCAATTCTAATGCCAAACTTACCCGGCAAATATATCCCCGGTTCTACCGTAAAAACCATACCCGGCTTAAGGCTGCTGGCCTCCCGGCCGGAAATCTGTGGGGACTCATGTACTTCTAATCCGAAACCGTGTCCCAGGTTATGGGTAAAATTACTGCCATACCCCTGGGAAACAATGTAATCCCGCGCAACCCTATCAATTTCAGCTATTTCAACGCCAGGACGGATCTTTTTGATCGCCAGTTCCTGCGCCTTGCGCACAATATCATAAACCCTGCGCACAAGAAGATTTATTTTACCCAAAAACAAAACCCTTGTCAAGTCAGATTTATACCCTTCGTAATCCACCCCCAAGTCAATCAACACCGGCTCCCCTTTTTTAAGCTTTCTTGAGCCAGAAAGATGGTGCGGCTGGCTGGAGTTGGGCCCGGTGGCTACGATAATGTCGAAGGCCGCGCATCTGGCCCCCCGGTATCTGATGAAACGCTCAAGTTCACCCGCAATTTCAATTTCTCTGGCCCCCGGGACAATAAACCGCCTGATATATCCTAAAGCTAAATTCGTAATCCTGGCAGCTTGACGCAATTTCATGATCTCTTGAGCATCTTTAACCTGCCTTTTATCTTCAATTATGCTATGCGTGGGAATTAATGCAAACCTGGCGGCACTATACTCTTTAACTTTGGCGAATTCCGCGTAAGGCAGGTGTCTTTCTTCGAAACCCACCCGATTTAATCCCAAACGGTGAATCTCCCCGGCGATACGTTTAAAAACCAAACCATTGCATTCACAAAGCACAGCCTTGCCTTTTAAGAAGGCCTTGGCCTCTTCAGTATAGCGGGAGTCGGTAAAATAGATACTCTTCTTGGGAGAGACTAAAAGATAGGCATCGCGGCAGGTAGCTTCGGTTAAATACGAGATATTGGCCGGTGAGCTAACCAACAGGGCATCTAAATTCCTTGATTTTAACGCCAGGTACGCGCTTTTTAAACGGGAATTCACCCCGCACCTGCTTTCTTATTCGGCTTCCTAAACCTTATAGTCTTAAAATTTAAATATTCGGCAGGTGCGGGATTCATTTTGAGGGAATTAGATCCACCAAAGCCGCTAAACCTAAGACATAGCTATTGGCCCCAAAACCCAGGATAGTACCGCTAGCTACCGGGCTAATCAGGGATTTATGTCTAAATGACTCACGGGCATAAATATTTGAAAGATGGACCTCGACCACCGCCAGGCCGCAAGCGGCCACGGCATCCCGGATGGCGACGCTGGTATGGGTATAAGCCGCCGGGTTAATCAGGATGGCGCAAAATCTATTCTTTTTTGCTCCCCCGATTAAATCCACAATCTGGCCTTCGTGATTAGATTGTTTTATTACCAAAGCAACTTTATGTTTCTTAGCAACAACTTTCAGCTTCTGGTTGATTGCCGCTAAAGTCAGATGCCCGTAGATACCCGGCTCCCGAGTCCCTAAAAGATTCAGATTAGGCCCATGAATAACTAATATTTTTTTCATCCCGCACCTTCTCTTTATTCATCGCTAATAACGATCTGGTTTCAATGTTGGATATCTAAGAAGGTGCGGGATCTCCCCTTACCCTCTTGTCCTTACGGATTACTCCGCTTCATCAATTAGCATTACCGGAATTTTACCGCGCAGAGGATACTTCTTTTTACATTTTTTACAGACAATTTTATCCTTAACTAACTCCACATCACCTTTACAAGCAGGACAACATAATATGTCCAAAAGCAGTTTGTCGATCATTTTTTAAGGCTTCTCCTCTTTAGCTAAGTAAGCTACCCTTAGCTCGTAAAGCAAATTCTCTAAAAGTGCGGCTTCCTCCTGGTCTAAGTTATTTTTAGTTTTTTCCTGCAGCACCCCCAAAGTATCGATCAGAAATTTAGCCTGGGCTAAATCAGCTTCGGTTTTGCCGGTAGCCGGATTAGCCATGTGGCCTAAAGCAATCGATGCCTGAATAGCTAAAGTCGTGACAAAAAATTTAAAATCGGCTTGGGGAGGGGCAAACTCCCCCTCAACCTGAGGCTTAGCCTTTTCCTGCTCTACCTTTTGTTTCCAGCTCTCATCAACCTTCTTCTTTATTTCATCCATGGCCTTAACTGATTGTGATTCCGGCATAGCCCACGACACGGCTAAAATCGCCGTCGGGACAATCACCGCTGGTTTGATATTTAATTAATTTCGCATTTTTTGCCCCTAAGGCTTTAGCGGCTTTGAGTAAAACCGCTACCGGGGCAAAACCGCACATTGAGATTTTCGACGCCTCTACCCGGTTTTGAAGCTCCTGTTCATCTAAAGCTAAAATTGCCTCGATCGCTAAACGATCTTTAATCTTAGCGCTGGCTTGCGGCTCATAATGGGTTAAATCGGAGCTGGCGACCAAGGTTACCTTATCCTGAAGGTTATTTTCAATAATCACCGCGGCCAAATCTTCTCCCAGGGCGCCAAGCCTGGTTAAATCATCCGTAGCGATAATAATCGGCACGATTTTAAAATCATTCCGGAAATATTGCAGGATCGGTAACTCTACTTCCAATGAATGTTCATTAGCATGCGCTAAAGCATCATTCTTTAAATACCGGGATTTATCCAAGAACCGGTCGGCCAATTGGCGGTCGATTTCCAGGTTACCCAAAGGAGTCTGCCAAATACCTTGCGGCATAATACTAAAAACCGCGCCCATCCCCGTATGGTTGGGGCCTAAAAGCACAACCGTATCCTGAATCTTAATTGCCGCGGCGGTTTGGCAAGCAACCCGGCCGGAGTAAACATATCCGGCATGCGGCAGAATACATCCGATCACCTTTTGTTTCGGCGCTGATCCATCCGCCAAGCTGGCAATCAAATTTTTCAACTCTTGGGCGCCTGCCGGATAAAATTGCCCGGCAACTACCGGTTTGCGTAAACCAGCTGTTATCATTAATCGTAAAGATTAGCGATAAATTCCCTGCTTTTCATTAATTCGCCGGCCGTTGCCGGATGATGCGCCTCGATAACCTTCAAGGTATCTTTGTTGAGATAGGGCTTGAGTAAAGTAAAATCAAACTGCCCGGTTAAAGGCGCCAGATGATCGCGGCAGCCCGAGATATCATGCAAATGCACGCCGATCATCCTGTCCGCGTAAAGCTCTAAAAAATCTTTATGTTTAGCAAAACCCAGATTTTC
>JAGVOR010000084.1 GCA_020052635.1 Candidatus Omnitrophota bacterium | reverse complement strand
AGGATCTGGCCAGGTTTGACCGGCAAAAGAAGGTATTCATTATTGCTTTTGGCGGCGGGGTGATCGGAGATTTAAGCGGCTTTGTCGCTTCTGTTTATAAGCGGGGGGTCAACTATATACAGTTACCGACTACCCTGTTGGCTCAGGTTGATTCATCTATTGGCGGTAAAACCGCCCTGGACTTAGACCGGGGCAAGAATTTAGTGGGGGCGTTTTATCAGCCCCGGTTAGTTTTTAGCGACACTGCTTTTTTAAAAAGCTTAACTGGCGAACAGTTTAGCTCTGGTATGGCGGAGGTGATTAAGTATGCTGCGATCAAGGACCGGAAATTATTCGTTTTGCTTGAAGGTAACTCCCGGCAGGTCATCCGGCGTGACGTGAGGATTTTGCAGCAAATTATTCTGGCTTGCAGCCGGGTTAAAGCCGATATTGTTTCCCGGGATGAAAAGGAAATTTTAGGTTTAAGGAGTATTCTTAATTTTGGGCATACGATCGGCCATGCTATCGAGGCTGCTTGCGGATACCGCTCCTACAGCCACGGGCAGGCCATCGGCCTGGGAATGATTGCCGCCAGTTGGCTAAGCTGCCAACTGGGCTTGCTTGATAAGGCAGATGCTTTGCGGGTGCGGGGATTAATCAAGCTTTACGGTTTACCGGTTAAGTTAAAAAATATTGCTTTAGCAAAAATCCTGCGGGCGCATTATTATGACAAGAAGTTTTCCGGCAAAGAAAATAAATTCATTTTGATCAGCGCCATTGGCCAAGCCGGCATCGTGCGTAACATTGATTTAGATTTAATTAAAACGGCAGTCAGGCAGGTTTATTAAGTTTTAGCGGTTGGTGGTGAGGGTAATTTTTTCTTCTCCCGTATCCAGTTCCACGGTGCCCAGCGTAATTTTTTCTACTTTCGCCCCGTTCACGAGATCATTCTTCCTTACAATTTTGTTATTGACTAAAGCATAATTTTCTTCGTCGGAAAGAAAAATTCCGCTTAAGATAAAATTATCCGTGGAAGTTTTCTGTTCTTTGGGGGCAGTAATGCCCGGTTGCGCCGCCGGTAAGGATGGTTTCGCTGCTTCAGGAACAGCCAGGAGAGCTGTTTTTTTCGGTTTGGGCGGGGCGGGCTGGATTTTGTTTTTCAGCAGATTAAAGATAAAATTCCCCAAGAACAGTCCGGCAACGAGAATTAAAATATAAAGCAGTACTATCCGGCGGCCCGGGCGGACAGGTTCCTGATTTTGCGCAGGGGGAGTATTTTTCTGCAGGTCCTCTGCGGTTTTCTTTAAGGCGTCGTTGATGATGCTCATCCGGTTTTACTTGTAGCGTAACTGCCCAGTTCATCCAGGCATCTTTTAATAATTTCTTCATCAATCCGGTGTGTCTGGCTGACAAAACCGGCTAAAAGCGAGCGGTCGCAGATCATATTGATCAAGCGGGGGGTCCCGCCGGAAAATTGGCTGATTAACCCGATGGCGCTAGCACTGAATTCAATCCGCTGGAAAGGCGGACGTTGGATTTGCGCGATCTTCAAGCGGTAATTAATATAATCTTTGATCTCATCGTTATCCAAAGGGGTAATCTGATAGCGGACCATTACTCTCTGCTGCAGCTGTCTTAAATCATCTAAATTAAGGCGCATGTTTAATTCCGGCTGGCCGACCAGGATGACCTGCAGGAGCTTGTTTTTTTCGGTTTCCAGGTTGGAAAGCAGGCGGACCTGTTCTAAAAGGTCAGGTTTTAAATTTTGCGCTTCGTCGATAATCAAAACGAGGTTGTTGCCGGCGGCCGATTCACGCAAAAGAAAATTGTTCAATGCCAGAATCATCCCCAGCTTGGTTGTAGATTTGGCATCAATCCCGAAATCATTCAGAATGGCTTCCAGTAATTCCATCTCCGAAAATGCCGGATTAAGGATAAAGGCGGTTTTGACGTTTTTGCCGAGTTGGCTTAAAAAAAACCGGCAGATGGTGGTTTTACCGGTACCGATCTGGCCGGTTAGCACGATAATTCCTTTGCGCATGTTTACCCCGTAGAGTAAATGCGCCAGGGCTTCATTGTGCTGTTTGCTGGAGAAAAAAAAGGACGGGTCGCTGGTAACGTTAAAGGGCGGTTCTTTAAGTCCGTAATATCGGCAGTACATTGTTTTACCTCATGGGAGCCGCTTCTTAACAGCCTTTAGCTGCGCAAAAGTTATGTGCTAATTATACCAGAACCATGCGCTTTGTAAAGTATTTGACAGATTATAAAATGTGTGATATATTTGCACCGATGGTACCGATGGATAATCAAAAAGAGAACCGTAATTTTCCTCGCTTGCCTTTTCATTCTAAGATCCGTTATCAGTTCAGGGGTAAGCCCGATTTTGATAGTGGGATTGGGAAAGATATCAGCAGCGGCGGTTTAAAGCTTACGAATGAACGGTTTATCCCCCCGGAAACGCTGTTAATGCTGGAGATCAATATTTTGAACCGCATCCTGCATCCGGTAGGTAAAGTGGCCTGGTCGATGCCTTTGGCCCATTCTCACCGTAATCAGACCGGTATCAAGTTTGTGGAGTTTGATAGTTTAGAGCATAATTACCTCAAAGAATTCATCAGTATGCAGTTGCGCTAACGCCGTTTTAACTTTAAGAAAGGAACCTCATCATGGCAGCAGAAGCAGTTAAGGAAACCCAAAGTCCCGCTAAACCTAAGGCGGAAAAACAGACTAATTGTCCGGCTTGCAATAAGCTGATTAAAAAATTAAAGAAATATTACCGTGACGGAAATTTTTATTGCAGCAAAAGGTGCTGGCGCACATTTATTAATAAAGCT
>JAGVOR010000012.1 GCA_020052635.1 Candidatus Omnitrophota bacterium | reverse complement strand
TACCTGGATTATGAAACCGACCAGGAAAAAGAGCTGGTACTGGTGGTTGATGAAAAAACTGTTTTTGAGCAGATTAAAGATTTTAACGAGCTAAAAGTAAAAGATACCTTAAGTATTGATTATGTGGTTGGTTCCGATAACCAAAATATCGCCAAAAATATCAGTTTAGAAAAAACTGAGGATGACGTTGTTTCGGCACCGGCACCGGTAGATACGGAAGAACCAGCAGTTGAACCGGCACCGCAAGAGCCGGCACCGGCAGATACGGAAGAACCAGCAGTTGAACCGGCACCGCAAGAGCCGGCACCGGCAGCTACGGAAGAACCAGCAGTTGAACCGGAACCGCCAGTTGAACCGGAACCGCAAGAGCCTCCTGCGGCAGATCAGGCGCAGTAAATATCTTTAACCGTCCAAGGATTAATTCTAGTTTATTTACAAGGCAGGGCCTTAAAGACCCTGCCTAAATTTTACAAAGCGCTTTTTAGCCAGATGAGCAAAGAGATAAAATTGGTTATTTTTGATTTAGACGGCACGCTGATCGACGCTTATACTGCAATCCATAAAAGTTTCAATTATGTGATGCAAAAGTCGGGGTTAAAACCGCAAAGTTTAAACACCGTGCGCAGGCTGGTAGGCTGGGGGGATCTTAATCTGCTGAAACCTTATTTTCCGCCTAAGGATTTACCGGGATCTTTGCGTTTGTACCGCAAGCACCATCAAAGCAGCCTGCTGAAGTATTCCCGCCTCTACCCTTATGTGCGCGGTACTTTGAGATGGCTTAAGGAACAAGGGTATAAATTAGCCGTAGCCAGCAACCGGCCAAGCCGGTTCTCCCGTATTTTATTAAAACATTTGCAGATTAGCGGTTTTTTTGACTATGTGCTTTGCGCTGACCAGGCCGCCCATCCTAAGCCTCATCCGGAGATGTTAAAGCGGATTGTCAGGAAATTTAAGCTTAAAAACCGGCAAGTTCTCTATGTCGGAGATATGGCGATTGATGCCCAGGCGGCTAATGCCGCTAAGGTCAAAGCGGTGATCGTTGCCGGAGGTTCAAGCAGTCAAGCAGAGATCAAAAGAGAAAAACCGTCAAAAGTGATTCCGGCTATCCGCTGTTTAAAAGCCATGCTTAGGTGAGCGTACCCGACGCTAAATAAGGCTGTTGGCACTCCGGGCCAAGGGTAATTATCCTTGACAGCTAGATTAATCGGTAATATATTAAATCAAAATATGAGAAAAAACTTTAAATTATTAAGTTGCGTGATAGCCGTGACGGTTATGAGCGGTTGCGTTTCGACTAAGCCTCATCTTGCGCAGGCTAAATTACCCGGCGGAGAATTATTAGTTTCTTATCAGGGCCCGCAGGCCAAGATCGCCGTGGGTGATTTTGAATTAAAAACCGCCGGAATCGAGCCGCAAGTTTCGGCGGCGATGAAAGAATATCTCGTGAGCGTTTTAACCGCCACTAAGCGTTTTGTGATGGTTGCGCCGCAGGAGGCCGATCTGGTTATCAACGTCGGGGTGATCGAATTTGTTCCGGAAAACTCCGGAGGTAAAGCCGGGCTGGGCGGAGGAGGAAGCAGCGGCAGCGGTTTTATGGGCGGTTTATTGGGTGAAGTTTTAAATAAGGCAAACCTGCAGTTGAATCTGCGGATTATCGAGCGGGCCACTTCCACGGTCCTGGCCAGCCGGGATATTCAGAGCCAGGTAGTGGAGCATCCCGGAGAAAAAATAAGGTTTAATCCGGACAAGGCCTTTCGGGCGTCCTTAAGTGACTATGCCGCAACACCGATGGGCAAAGTTATTTACGATTGTATTATTGATTCCGGCCTTTTTATTGTGCAGAGCGTGCCGGAAAATTATTATCGAGAATCATCATCAGGTAAAGGGGAAACCAATGGGGAAAAGAAAACGTAGAGGAAAATTGAATTGGCGCTCTAAAAAAGCAAATAAGGGCAGAAAACCGAATTTAGGTTAAACTCCTGGAAATGGTTTTATTTTGGATCTTAACCAGCACATTTTTAGTCAGCCTTGTTTCCTTGGTCGGTATTTTTACCTTAACCATTAAGGGAAATTTACTGCAGAAGCTGCTTTTTTGCCTAGTGGGCTTTTCCGCCGGGGCGCTGATCGGCAGCGCTTTTTTGCACATCCTTCCGGAGTCTCTGGAGCATAATCCAAGCTCGGCGGTTTTTTCCTGCCTGATTCTGGGGATCGTCATTTTTTTTATCATGGAGAGGGTCCTGCACTGGAGGCATTGCCATGAGGAGGGTAACTGTAAAACCCACGCTTTTACCTACCTGACTTTAGTGGGTGATGGCTGCCATAATTTTATCGACGGTTTAGTGATTGCCGCCAGCTTCATGGTCTCTTTACCGCTGGGCGCCACTACCACGCTGGCGGTTATCCTGCATGAAATCCCCCAGGAACTAAGTGATTTCGCGATTTTAGTCTACGGCGGTTTTTCCAAACAAAAAGCTCTTTTATGTAATTTTGCTTCCGCTTTACTGGCGGTAGCCGGGGCCCTCTGCGGTTATTTTATTAATCAACATATCCGGGGATTCCAGGATTTTATTCTGCCGTTGACTGCCGGGGGATTTATTTATATTGCCACCAGCGACCTGATTCCGGAGCTGCATAAAGAAAGAAGCCTGAAACGCTCGATGGCGGCTTTTATTGCCTTCTTATCGGGAATCATGTTTATGGCCTTAGCCAAGAAATTCTTGCCGGTTTAACTAAAAGATTAATTTTCAAACTAAAATTCTATGAAGATCAAAGCATTAGCGCTGATTTCCGGAGGCCTGGATAGCTTATTGGCCGCCAAGCTTGTTTTTGAACAGGGCTGCGAAGTGTTGGGGGTGCATTTTAAGATCCCTTTTTGCAAGGTTAACATTCAGGATAGTTTTCCCAAAATCGGCATCAAGATCATGGAGGTCGATTTAAAGCGGGAATTTCTCGGGCTGATTAAGAATCCGCGGTATGGATTTGGTGCGAATATGAACCCTTGCATTGATTGCAAGATCCTGATGTTTAGCAGGGCTAAGGCATTAATGCCGCTTTTAGGGGCGAAGTTTATCGTTACCGGTGAAGTTCTTGGCCAGCGGCCGATGTCCCAGAACAAACAGGCTTTAAGATTGATCCGGCATCAAAGCGGACTGGATGATTTATTATTACGGCCGCTTT
>JAGVOR010000116.1 GCA_020052635.1 Candidatus Omnitrophota bacterium | reverse complement strand
GATCCGATACGGCCGAATGCTCTTGAGCCAAAATACATTAAGATTTAGCCTTTAATTCTACCAGCGCTTTTCTAGCAGCCAAAGCTATTGCTTCGTAACTATTCTGCGCACCCATGGATAACCCCTCTTTTTCCAAATCTTCAACCAAAAGCGGCTTACCGAATCTGACTCTAATCGGGTGAAGTTTAGGATACTTTGCCGTACTCGGCCAGGCCTCATAAGCTCCTTCTATCGCCACCGGCACAAGCTTTGCCCCCGATTCTTTTGCTAAAATACCAAACCCTTTTTTAAATTTTCCGACTTCACCCGTAACACTACGTAATCCTTCCGGGAAAAAACACAGACCTTTACGCATTTGCAATACTAAATAAGCACTGCGCAGTGACTCCAAAAAATGCGTTGAATAATCAAAAGGAATGAATCTGATCATCTTGATCAGATTCCTTAAAAATGGCGATTTTACAAAAGGCCTAAAAAAATACGGTATGAAGACGAAATAAAAAAACTGAAAATCCGGCCGGCGCGGCAAACAAGCGGCAATCGCTGGTCCATCAAGATCGCTGGTGTGATTAGGATATAAAATATAGGCTCCAACTTTCGGCACATTCTCTGTTCCTTGAGCCTTGACATGGAAAAACAATTTAAAATTCACATAATTGATGGCAATAATAATAAATCGAAACAGCCAGCCAAAAAAACTGTTGCTGAACTCCAGCGCCCCCAAATGCTCTTCTTTCGGTAAAACTTGTAAATGTTTTTTCCAGTAACCTGGCGCTAAAGGTACGCTTTGATCCTCCTCCGGCCGGATTCCTTTAGCCTCTTTTAAGGCATCCGCTATCCCCAGAATAAGATGCTTGACACTAAAGGCTCGCGAGATTGCCTCATCTTTTATATCGACTTTAAATGCTAACTGTAAACAGGAAGCCAGTTCTATCCTGCCTAATGAATCGATACCCAGATCAAGCTCTAAAGAATCCTCAAGTATGATCGACCTTTTAATACCGGATATTTCCTTTAAGCATTCCAAAATTTTTATGCCAGTGGCAGATTCTATCAACCGCTGCTCTGAAGCCGTTGGCTCATTTAAAACCGGAAGCGCGCCTTCTATTCCTGCCTTTACTCTGGGTTCATATACCTCTTTAACCGCACCGCGATCTAGTTTTCCAAAAATGGTGCGCGGCAGGTCCGAGAGTGTAATAGTAAAACCTTTAAGTCTTTTATTAACAGGAAGCTCTGACGAAGTCTCATCAAATCTCTCCTTAATCGCTAAATGCAGATTCACTACAGCAAATTTCCTAAACTCATCAAGATCCGGCTGAATTACCGCCCAGAGAGCTTGCGATTTCCTTAACCCATCCATCCCGATGACCGTAAAAACGCACATCTCTTTAATCGGGGCAACTTTGGTATAAAACTCCTCGATTTCTTCCGGAAAAATAATTTTTCCTGAGTTTAACATAATAAAATCTTTAAATATTTTATCGATTAGAATTTTGCTCATTTATTTAACTTATACCTGCCTGGCGGCAAGCAGGTTTCAATTCCAGGGAATTTGTTCCCGGCGTAATTCTTACACTCTGAAAATTAAATAGCTGGATATCGATCGTCGGTTCTTGCATAAACCAAGCCCCGCGCCATTGAATAAGAAGATTTGCCCCTCGCGGTATTATAGAAATTTGAATATCACCAAAGCTAGTCGGCGCAGGACCAAACGAAATCGTTTCATTTTTAGCAAGCCAGTCTTGCGGAATTCCTGAACACAGAATCAATCGGTTCTCCTCTTCACGCACAAAACAATTTCTGATCATTAAAACCCATTCCGCTGCCGCCCAAACATGCTGCCCATCCCCCATGCATCCTCCGCCGGTACGCGGATGTACCGACTCCGGCCATTGTCCGGTGGATGAAGCCAGCTTAGCTACCGCAGTCATCAAACCAAAGTATCTTATATCACCGGCACGCAAAAACACTTGGGCTAAATGTAAAGTAAGGTAAGGATTAATTCCTGAGTGGGTCATGTCATGAAAAAATCCCCCGTGAACTAAACAGTGCTTCATTAAAAAATCAGCGGTGTCTAAAGTCCTTGGATCGCTCGGCCGGAAAATTTGAAGTGGATAATCGGCAACCAAAGAACCGACAGCCCCTGAATCCAGGCGCCGATATGGAGAAGCTGGTATCGCCGGTCTTTTTAAGCGAAACCCTACTTTCTTTAGGCTTTGATTAATACTCCCCAATAATTCATCTGCTCGGCTTTCAAAATAAACAGCCTGATCATTATCCTGATACGCGGTGCACAAAAAAGCTGCGGCTTTTAAACCCGCAACCCCCCAAAAATCATCCCAATAATAAAAATCATTCGGCCCTAAATGCTCAGCGCTAAACCCCGATGGCAATAAGCCGGCATGGGGAGATTGTAAATTACCAGGCAGGAGCTTTCTAGAAATCCATTTCCCCGCTTTATTGATTGATTCCATCCACTCTTTTGGCGGAACAGTTCCGGTCATTTGGCAATACCGGCTCATAATCCATAGGGCCTCACCGTTAGAATCCCATTCCCCTTCCTGCGAAAGAAAATATCCCTGGGGTGTTTGACGGCTGCCAAAACAGTCCAAGGCCCGTCGAACACGTTCTTTTAGCCCAACAGATAACAAAGCAGATAATATAAAAGCGGCATCCCGAAACCAAAACCTCCGGTAAATATAAGGCCCGGGATAAACTTCCCTGGGAGAATGTAAAACCATGGTGGCAATGGCAGCTTCATAAAGGAACTGAAAATGCGGGTCGGGAATTTGCAGGCTGGCTGCGCCTTGCAGGTTTTTTTTCCACCCCAACTTGGCAGTTTCCTGATAACCCGGGCAAACTCCTTTTTCAATTTTGTTTTGCGTCAAAGGCACTGAAATGGTAATTTCCTCTGCCAGCCCTTCTTTCAATATATACATCGCTGCGGCGCTAGCCATACCTACCTTGCATGAAATTTCTTTTTCATTCTTATCACAAGACAGCCGGCTATAGACATCTCCTTGAAGATAATCTGAAAATACGCATTTTACCGGGGGCTTATCAAAATAGACAAAACTTTCTCGATTTACCTGCCAGCCTAACGAATCTTCAAGGAGTGAAATATTATTTATAAAACTTATGCCTTCCGGGTTATAGGGCCGCAGGGAAACAACTAACTGCGCCGCAACAGAAGCTAAGCCTGTAATTTTAACCTGGCAAACAGGAGCCTGCGCTGAACCAATAACTTGCGCGCTCACTTGAAGTTTTAACCGGCTAATGTTTGATTCTGTAATCACGCAAAGATTATCATCCAAAATCAGCTTTTGAGATATGTTTGGGCAACGCGACGGGATTAATGCCGCCCCCTCTTGCGGAATAATCCAGGCATCGAGCGACCAACTATCGTAAAATGGAATAACCAGTCCGCGCGGATCAACCAGCGGAAATTGAGTACACTCGGGAATACCCAAGGCTGTCCAGTTCCGGTGCGTAAGATTAATTTGAGTTAACGAAAAGGAGCGGGGAATAAAAGCATCGTTTCGAGGGTTATACTGGCATTCAACCCAATAAGGCCAAATCCAATCAAGATTATGCTGAATGGCTAAACTATTGATCAAACCACGGGCATGTAAGATTGCGCCTGAACGCAACAGTTCTGTCGGAGCGGCCACCTCTGAGGGTTGCGCAAAATTCTTTAACTGAGTGATGATTTTAATCGGGTCTAAAAATCCCTGCCGGCGGGCAAATCCTCTGAGTAAAAATCTCCACGGCAGCCACTTCCACCACTTAAAACTAGCTACCATCTCTTTCGATGAAACTCTAAAAACCCACCATTTAAAACAAGCATAGGTAAACAACCCTGTTATGATTGTAGCGGTGATTAAAGCTGCCCAAACTGACCCAGGCCAGGCATGCAGGACGCTGCGATTGATTGTAACGTTAATCCCTAAGGCTAGGAAATTAATTAAAGCATAACGGCCAACCTCAACATACGACGACTGCTTACTTTTAAATGTCCAATATTTAATAAGTAAATACCCGACAATACCGGCACAGCTAAAAGAAATTCCCTTGGCTAGGCTAAAAGGAAGAAAGTGGAATAAAATATAATAGATACTAAAGTCGGTTAAATTGACAATCCCCCCGGCAATGAGAAACCGAAGCATCTCCTTTCCAGCAGCTCTATTAGTTGGCATCATTTTTACTTTACCCAAAGGTGATAAGCCGCCTTTTGGCCGCTCGCCGTTACGATATATCTGGCCG
This sequence comes from Candidatus Omnitrophota bacterium, assembly GCA_020052635.1. GTDB lineage: Bacteria > Omnitrophota > Gorgyraeia > Gygaellales > Profunditerraquicolaceae > UBA6249. Next base: position 2,479 of record JAGVOR010000116.1, on the reverse strand, counting down.
AAATCTTGTCTCTTGTTTTTAAATTTTTTAAAATAAACACTTTGCCATTCTTAAGGATCTTAGCTTCTTTCATAATTAAAATCGGAACTTCTTGATATGCCGCCTTCCCCTCATCCGAATAAACTTTTACAACCATCATTGAAGTATCAAGATTAAAGTTTTCCACTGTCCCGGCTATTTCTTCCCAATTCTCCGGTTGATTCATTTCAAGCTTTGCCTCTTGAGCATATCCGGTGAAAAAAATTGGTGCAAAAAAACTCATCACAAAAAAACTAAAAAAACAACTACCACTTTTCATCTTTCTCCCTTCTTAAAAACCCAGTTTTACCGATAGAATGATGACTTCAATGCCTTATACTATTGCCTGCCTAATTTTTAGATGCGCTTTCGCTGCTTGCAATCTTGCAAGAAACTTATCTTTTTTAAATTGCCAGGCCCATTTCTTCATCACGATCCACCCGCCAAAACGGGCCAGGTCATTACGCCAGGGCCGATACCATTTCCTCCAGCCTAATTTAATATTGTGCAAAAATAAAGCCAGGGCGGGAAAAGAAAAAACGAGCAATCCTAACATCAATATGGATTTAAACTGATAAAACTTACCCATAAGCTTTCGGGCAGCATGTTGCATCTCTTCAGCAGTCATTGGCTCATCCGGCTCAAAAAGTGGAAAATTACCGTCATAATATTCCCAGCCCACATCCGGAAGCGGATAAATCCTGTTTTGCCTGGCCAGCCTGCGCCTTAACTGCGTACCGCAAAGCGGGCCCGGTAACAGAATTTGTATCGTGTCAATTTTGGCTTTTTTAATAAAGCTCTTAAAACGCTCTATTCGCTGGCTAACCGACATTGTAAAATTCACTCCCTCCGGTATTGGATAGCCAAAAATAAACATGCCATGTATCAAAAAACCGTAATTATGGAAGATCCTGGTCAAGGACAGCATGTCCTGAGGCAATAGATGCTTATTCATTGCCCTTAGCTCTTCTTCAATCGGTGACTCAAAACCAATCGCCACCGTATTAATGCCCGCTTGGCGCATAGCCCAAAGAAGTTGGGGGTCTTTAGCTTTATCCAGCCTTATCTGGACAAAAAAATCAAGCCTTCTACCTACTTTACTTTGATAATCTCTAAGCATATTACAGAACCTTATCGTTTCATCCCGTTCTTGCCCAAAAAGATCATCCACCACGAAAAAATGCCTGGCATCCTGCGTCTCCAGAAGAGAACTAATCTGTTCAAGAAGCCTCTCGGCAGAAGCATACCGAGGCTTTCCTTTCACGGTACAAAACTCACAATCCATCCCACAGCCCCGTATTCTCCCAACCGGATAAACTTTAATCTTAGCATAACGCACCAAGGAAAAATCCGCTAACGGTAACTTGTTAAAATCAGCTATAGGCTCTCTTTCGGGAGTACAAATAACCTCTTTAGCGTTTAAATAAGCAACACCTTTAATTTCGCCTATCTTGCGTTTTCCTTCTATGGACTGCAAAAGTTCCTTAATCGTCTCCTCTCCTTCACCGATAACCACATAGTCAATACCAGAATTAAGGGCCTCGGCTATATTATCTTCAACAAAATGTTGGCCCCCGGCGATAGTAATCACCCCTTGATTTTTATAAAAACGGGCTATTTCATAAAGCCTTGGTATGGTACTGGTCAGCCCTCCATAAAAACCAACCACATCTGCGGGACGCTGTCTTTGCAAAAATTCATGGTCAGCACCCAGCGAGCCGCTTCTGGGGCCATATCTGCGCAGGTTATTCTCGTCAATAACCTCAACATCCCACCCTTCCATTTCATTCACCACACTGGCAATACATACCGGCCCCAAAGCCGTGGTTTTATCAGCAATGTGAGAATAAATATTAAACGCCGGATAAGCCGGGATGATAATTCTCAATCTTAATCTTTTTTTAGATACATCAAGCATACTTTATCCTCTAGATTAAACGGGCTACCGTCTTATTAGTGTTATTGGCAGCTTTCGAAGCAATCAAGCAACCTGCTTAAAGTTGAGCTCAAGGAAAAATCCCAGGAAGAGTTATCGATCTCGCAATTTCCCAACTATAAAGGTAAGCTCTAAAAGTAAAAAAACAGCAAGTATTATCCAAGTGAAAAACATGGCCTGGTCCCCCCTATCTTGACAAATCACAAAGCCACGCACTTTTCCCCCGCCTACCTGACGCTAATCCAAATAGACAAATTTAATTTAAACCAGTGCACTCCCTCGCAAATCATTGCTGGGCCGTCCGGAAGATCTAACCCCTTAAGTACTCATAATGTTTTTACCTGCCCGACGATTTTTAACCATTCCTTTACCACCGGGACTTTTCTTAGCACGATTCTTAGCCGCGGTCATTCTGCCACCCCTGCTTTTCTTTGCCATTTTTTACCTCCTTTTTATCTTATTTATAAGTTTGCATTATTTCGATAACTCGCTGGCTTACGCCTTGCGCCCTTAAATAACTAATAT
>JAGVOR010000198.1 GCA_020052635.1 Candidatus Omnitrophota bacterium | reverse complement strand
GCAGCAATTTTTTCTTTAGCCTCCAGGTTATTTAAACCATCGAATTCCCCGGAGTCAACCTGCACCCCTTCACCCTCATAAGTCTCTTTTAGCTGGTCAACGGATTGAACCGACCCGTCTTTAGGCCGAATCACTAAACGCAACGGCAGGTTATGCTCTTGGGCAAAAAGAAAATCCCGCTGGTCATGCGTGGGTACCGCCATAATCGCACCGGTCCCGTACTCCATTAAAACATAATCCGCAATCCAAATCGGCACCGCTTCATTATTCACCGGATTCAGTGCAAAAGAACCGGTAAAAATACCTTCTTTTTTTACATCCGAAGCCGCACGCACAACCTTGCTTTCTTTCACAACTCTATCGATAAACTCCAGAACCTCCTTCTCCTGAGGCTTACCTTGAATTAACTCTTTAACTAAAGGATGTTCAGGCGCCAGCACAATATAAGTGGCACCGAAAATAGTATCTACCCGGGTGGTAAATACCGAAATAATCTTAGCGCTGTTTTGGAGACGAAAATAAATATCCACACCGCTAGACTTGCCGATCCAGTTATTCTGCATCGCCTGGACCCTCGCCGGCCAGGCTTGCAGCTGGCCTAAATCCTCCAATAATCTTTCTTTATAATCCGTAATCTTTAAATACCACTGCTCTAAATCCTTTTGCTCGACTTTTGTATGGCAGCGCCAGCATCCCCCCTCTACGACCTCTTCATTGGCCAAAGTCGTCTGGCAGCTGGGACACCAATTAACCCCGGAGGCTTTTTTATAAGCCAACCCCCGCTCAAACATCCTTAAAAATATCCACTGGTTCCATCGGTAATAATCGCTATCACAGGTAGAAACCTTTCTTTCCCAATCATAAGAAAAACCCATTTTCTTTAATTCGATTTCCATCTCTTTGATGCATTTATGCGTCCAGAGATCCGGCTTGGTATTATTTTTGATTGCCGCATTCTCCGCCGGCTGGCCAAAAGCATCAAAGCCCATCGGGTGCATCACATTAAACCCTTGTAAAGTTTTAAAACGGCTGGCCACATCCCCGATGGTATAATTTCGCACATGGCCCATGTGGATTTTACCGGAAGGATAAGGAAACATTTCCAGTAGATAATATTTTTTCCGGGAAGGATCTGGCTGGGCCCGAAAGGACTGGTTTTGGGACCAGATTTTTTGCCATTTTTCCTCAATCATCTTAAAATCGTAATGCATCTTATCCTTTACCTAATTTTCTGACTAAAGCTAAATTTTCCTGATCACTAGCGGGAGTGCTTTTGGGAGTCTCTAAAATCATCGGAATATTCTTAAGCTTAGGATGATTAATAATCCTTTTCATGCCGGCTAAGCCAATATACCCTTTACCGATATGATCATGCCGGTCAAAGTGGCACCCTAATTCTCCGGCGGCATCATTTAAGTGGATTAATTTTACCGACGGCATACCGACCATCTCTTGGATTTCGGCAATCATTTTATCCAGCCCGGCCTTGGCCGCCAGGTTATAGCCGGCCAAATAGGCATGCGCGGTATCCAGGCAAAGGCCAACCCGGCTACGGTATTTATCTTTAAGGCCTTTTAAGATCTTTTGCTGGTGGTAAAACCGGTAACCCAGCCAGGAGCCTGATCCGGAGGTATTTTCCAAGAGAATCCCGACTTTTTCCTTTTCGGTTTTCTCCAAAATCCGGTTTAATGCTTCGATCAAGCGCTTAATCCCCGCATCTTCGGAGGTCTCTTTATGGCTGCCCATATGCGTAACGATATAATCGACTCCTAAACTCTGCGCCTCCTGGATATCCTCGATATAAGCCTGAATCGAACCGTTATACAGGCGAGGATCCGGAGAGGCCAGATTAATCAGGTAGGAGACGTGGATAAAAACCGGGTCAATTTTAAATTTTTTGCGCCGTAGAATAAATTCTTTGGCATCTTCCGCAGAAATTGCCGCACCCCTGCGCCAGGATTGCGGAGAGCGGCTAAAAATTTGCATCGTATCGCAGCCTAAACCTTTAGCGATATCCAGGGTTTGGTAAATTTTACCGGCTCCGGAAACATGCACACCTAGAATCATATTTTTATATATTTTGAGGATGACTCTGGACTATAAGCCCTGCTTAAATATTAATTGTTATCTTAGCATGATTTATAACGGGGTCAAGGTTATAGTTGACAATGCTTTTTACGGATGTTATATTTAAAGCACTTAATTTGATAAATCTCTGGGGCTGTAGCTCAGCTGGGAGAGCACTTGCATGGCATGCAAGGGGTCAGGAGTTCAATCCTCCTCAGCTCCACTTAAATTTTTGCGTCAAGCAGTCCTGCGCTACGCGTAGGATCTTCCTTGATAAAAGCTTATTGTGCGTAAAAATTTTAAGTGCATGCAGACGCGTATAGCAAGACGATTGCGAGCGAAAATGTCTAAACAATATCCCCTAGGGTAACTTATTCAAAAATAACGAAACATGAAACACGCGTGGGCAATAAAATGTTTTGCTTGCATAGAAATTATTCTTGGCATAACAAGCTTATTCTTTACGTTTTTTTACCTGCTGAGTATTCACTTTCCCTGTGCGCCGGCAATAACCACATTTCTGGTTACTTCAGCACTTATCTCCATAATCCTTGGCGCAGGCATACTAAATTACAATATACAAGCTTACTATTTATTGATTTTTTTTTCCGGAGTAATTGTCTTAAGTAAAATCCTCATTCTCAGTAATATCATCAGCCTAAACCAGACGATCGCCTCTACGCTTAGCTTTGAATTAAAAAACACAACTTCGTTCATCTATCACTGCTTATTGATAATTTATTTTACACGTAAATCTACAATTGATATTTTTAAAAACAGCCAAAAAAATGCTAAACTTTAACAAAATAACCCGCCTAACTGAGTACCTCCTGGGGGCCTCTGCGCTAGTTGGGATATTTTTATTCCTACAGCTATATATGAATTCGGAACTCTCCGACCCAGATATTTGGTTACATTTAAAAACCGGCGAATACATTATGCAGAATAAGACCATACCCAAACTTGACATGTATTCTGCCTCTACCGCCGGAAAAACCTGGATAGACCATTCGCCGCTTACTCAAGTAATTTTTTATTGGGCATTTAACTCCGGCGGCCCGGATAAATTAATCTACCTTTCTTGCGTCGTAATATTACTTGCCTTTTTACTACTTTTTTTCTGCATTTATAAGAATAAATCTACGCTCTCCCTATGTGTAATTATTTTTGCATTATCAGTTTTTGCATCTAGAATAAGATTTAATATCCGCCCGGAAAATTTTTCCGTTTTGTTTTTTTGCATCTATCTGTTCATATTGACCAGGTACAAAAATAAAAAATTTGTTTTTCTTCTGCCGCTCATCCAGTTAGCCTGGGTAAATTGCCATGGCTTTTTTATACTTGGCCCGGTCATAATTGCAACATTTATTATTGCCGAGGGCTTAAAGAGAAGTAAAAAACTTCCCTGGGAGTGGTCAGATATCTACCCAATAAACAAAAATAGTTATCGCAACTTAATTATAATCTTTTTATTATCCGTACTTACTTCGTTAGCCAATCCCAACGGGATAGAAGGTGCGTTATACCCGTTAACAATAGTTTTAAAAACTTTCGGTCATCCTAACGCCATACATGGCCTTATATTAGAGCTTCTGCCGCCTTGGAAGCTGCACCTTGGACAAGCTCTACCTTATTATCTGCTTGTATTTGTTTCTTTTGTTTCATTCTTATTTAATTTCCGTAAAATTAATTTTACTTATTTACTCTTATGGTTAGCGCTTTTGGCAATTTCCTTTAACATAAACCGGAACATAATCTTTTTTAACTGCTTAGCTTGTTTAGTTAGCGCGGATAATTTTTTACGCTCAAATAGGCAGCTACCGGAAAAACTCACGGCTCATAATTTACTGCTTGTAATTAAATACGCAGCTTTAACGGCAATTATTTTGTTTTCTGCAGACTACGGCTGGCGCATGCTTAATGACCGGTATTATCTATTCGAGGAAAACCGCTTAAAAAGCTCCCTGCTAGGCATCTCCAACTATTACCCAGACAAAGCAACTGATTTTATTCTTAAAAACAAATTACCGGATAACCTGTTTAATACTTTTAATCACGGTTCTTATCTTATTTACCGGCTTTACCCAACTAACCACGTTTTTATCGACGGTCGCACCGAACTCTACGATAATGAAACTCTCAAAGATTACTTTAGAATGCTTTATACCGATGCATCGACCATAGACAATCTACTTAAACAATATAAGATCAACACAATATTATTAAGCGGGGACTTAATTCTTACTGAAGACCTGACCCGCCACCTTGACAAAAGTAAAGATTGGGCTCTGGTCTATTTAAACGAAGATGCTTTGATATTCGTACGACGGCTAAAATCAAATGAAAATTTAACCCGACAGTTATATGTTGATTTAAATAAGCAGGAAATAAAAAAGGCTGACCTAAAAAAGATCGGGTTTTGCAAAGTCATTCCCAACCCGCATATTAGATGGGCGCGGCTATTTTTAATTCTAGGCGCTGAACAAAAAGCCGAACTGCAAGTCAAAGAAGCGCTAAGTATTTTGCCTAATAGTGGCGAAGCCAATGCCATATTGGGCAAAATCTACTTGCGTAAAGATACCCCGGAGCAAGCCTACCAATACCTTCGTCTGGCCTCAATTTATGCTCCAGATAATATATTAACCCTGGATGCCCTAAGTGATTATTATCTACGGATCAACGATAAAAAAAATGCTGAAAAAGTCTTCAAAAAGATTACCCAGGTACACCCCAAATACGCACAAGGGTACTACCTCCTGGGACTTTTTTACCTAAACTCCGGCAACTTAGATCGAGCGATAAAATACTTAGGCAGAGCAACTAAATTGGCGCCTTATTCAACAAAATACTCGAATAAACTTAAGGAAGTTATCGCACAAATTAATGATCTTTAAGCCAACTAATCCTGATTGGCAAAGATAAACTAAAATGTTATATTAGCTCAATAGCAATGCATTGCCGAAGTGGTGGAATGGCATACACGTCGGTCTCAAAAACCGATGGAGGCAACTCCGTAAGGGTTTCCGCCATAAATATCGGCGGACCAGGCTTGATAGATTATCTT
>JAGVOR010000132.1 GCA_020052635.1 Candidatus Omnitrophota bacterium | reverse complement strand
GGGCAAGTGGTGGAATGGCATACACGACAGACTTAAAATCTGTTGGCCGCAAGGTCGTAAGGGTCCGACTCCCTTCTTGCCCACTAATTTTGCTTGCGGAGCAAGCAAAATTGCTTCGGACGCTTCCTCATAAAAGGCATATAGTTTAAGTCCGAAGGAAGCAAGAAAGATTGCATCGAGCGTTACAGCATTCGAATATATCCTAAGCGCAACATCCAGGCTAAGCCAGGAGCTTAAGCGATAAATATTAGTCCTGCGCAGCAGGAAAAATTGAAATTTAGGGCTCATAGCTCAGTTGGTTAGAGCGTTGCGTTGACATCGCAAAGGTCTGAGGTCCGAATCCTCATGGGCCCATAAAATTTCGCGTAGCGAAATTTACTCCCGGCGCTACCTTTAAAAAGGCATTCCAGTTTAAGCCGGGAGTTTAAACGAATAAAAATATTATGAACTTAGACACATTACGACATTCCTGTTCGCATGTGATGGCCCAAGCGGTGAAAGAACTTTGGCCGCAGGTTAAGCTGGCGATTGGCCCGGCGATTGAAGACGGTTTTTATTATGATTTTGATAAACCGGAACCTTTTACCGACGCGGACCTGTTGGCCATCGAGAAGGCGATGCAGAAAATTATTACTCAAAACGAGATTTTTTTACGCCAGGAGATCAGTAAGCAGGATGCCTTGGCGTTATTTAAAAAAAATCACGAAGATTATAAGGTAGAGTTGGTGGCAAAATTACCGGATCAGGCCATTTCGATTTATAGAACCGGAGACAATTTTTTGGATCTCTGCCGCGGTCCGCATATTCAATCCACCGGCCAGATCAAAGCTTTTAAATTATTATCGGTCGCCGGCGCCTATTGGCACGGGATTGAAACCAATCCTATGCTGCAGAGGATTTACGGCACCTGTTTTGAAAGCCAGCAGGAATTAGATGAGCATCTGAAAAATTTAGAGGAGGCCAAGTTCAGGGATCACCGCAAGCTGGGGCCGGCCTTAGGGCTTTTTGATATTTATCATGAAGAGGCAGGCGCAGGATTTGTGTTTTATCACCCTAAGGGCGCGCTGCTGCGGATGATCATTGAAGACTATGAAAAAAAGGAACATTTGAAACGCGGTTATTACCTGGTGACGACTCCGCATTTAATGGATGCAGGTTTATGGAAAAAAAGCGGCCACTACGATTATTATAAAGAAAATATGTATTTTACCTCTGAGGAGGGTAAGGAGGTAGTGGTTAAGCCGATGAATTGCCCGGGGCATATTTTAATTTACCAGTCTAAAACCCGCAGCTATAAAGATTTACCCATTAGGCTCTTTGAGCTGGGAACGGTTTACCGTAAGGAAAAGGCCGGGGTTCTACACGGGCTATTGCGGGTCCGGGGATTTACTCAGGATGATGCGCATATTTTCTGTTTACCACAGCAGCTGGAGGCAGAAATTAAGGGGGTAATTGATTTTGTTTTTGAAACGATGAAAGTTTTTGGTTTTGATTCGGTGGGGATTGAATTAAGTACCCGTCCGGAAAAATCCATCGGCACGGATGAAGATTGGCAGAAGGCAACCGCAGCTCTTGAACAGGCGCTAAAAGAAAAAGGCCTGGCGTATGAAGTTAATCAAGGGGACGGCGCATTTTACGGGCCCAAGATCGATATTAAATTAAAGGACGCCTTAAAAAGAACCTGGCAATGCGCGACGATTCAGTGTGATTTTGCTTTGCCCAAAAGGTTTAATTTATCTTATATTGATGCCGAAGGCAAAGAACAGCAGCCGATTATGCTGCACCGGGTTCTATTGGGGAGCCTTGAGCGTTTTATCGGGGCGTTGATTGAAAATTATAAAGGGAAACTTCCTCTATGGTTATCTCCCAAACAGATTGTAATCATCCCGATCAAGGAATCGGTCTTAGCCTATGCCCAGAAGGTAAAAGCAGAATGTGAAGACAAGGGCCTGCGTGTCAATATCGACAACCGCAACGAGACTTTGAATAAAAAAATCCGTGAAGCAGAACTTGAAAATATCCCGTATTGTTTTATCGTTGGGGAAAGAGAAGCCCAGAATAACACGGTGAGCATCCGGGAAAAAGGAAGCAAGGATAAGTATGCGGATCCGCTGGAGTACGTTTTTTTTATTCAAGAACTAGTAAAAGATATTAAACAGCATAAATAACAAAGGAGGCGGCTATAAAAAAGTTTATACGGATTAACGAAAGAATCAGCGCACCGCAGGTTCGGGTGATTGGGCATGACGGCAGCCAGCTGGGGGTGATGTCTGTGCAGCGGGCCTTAGAGATTGCCAATCAGCATGAATTAGATTTGGTAGAAGTGGCTTCGGCGGCTAATCCGCCGGTTTGCCGGGTGATTGAGTATAGCAAGTTCCGTTACGACCTGGAAAAGAAGGAGCGGGAATCCAAGAAGCATCAGAAACAGGGCCGTCTAAAAGAAATCCGGCTTAAGCCCAATATTGACGACCATGATTTCGAGACCAAGGTGAAGCAGGTAGTCAGTTTTTTAAAGAAAAAAGACAAGGTTAAAATCAATCTTTTTTTCCGCGGCCGGCAGATGGAGCATGTGGATTTAGGAAGAAAAGTTTTGGATAAATTTATCCTGGTGACCAAAGATGAGGGGCAGGTGGAGAAGGCACCGTCACTGGAAGGTAAAATTATGTCCTTTGTAATTGCCCCGAAGTAAGGTATGATAAATGAGGCTTGATTTACGAATACCTGCCTGCCGCCAGGCAAGCGAAAGTGTGCGTAAGTCAAGGCAAGAATTTATACCCCTTATCTCAAGACTCGGGTATTAAATGAGCGGATAATTTACGTCTAAGCTAGGAGAACGACATGCCGAAATTAAAAACGAAACGCGGAGTGGCCAAACGTTTTAAAATCACAAAAAAAGGCCGGGTTAAGTATTCTCCCGGGGGGAAAAGTCATCTGGCTTCATCCAAAAAAACGAAAAAGATCCGGGATTTAAAGCACCGCCGGACCTTGGCCGGGAAAAAAGAAGAAAGATTTATCAAGTCAATGTTACCGTATAGTTAGAGTAACTTTTCACAATGATTAATTACATCTGGCGCTGATTTGATTTACGCCAGTTCACCCAGAAGGGGTGACACTTGGCCTATCCATTAGGCTAAGGTGGTTAGCCCGCATGGGCAAGGAGAATACTAATGGCAAAGATTAAACATAGTGTAGCAACCCGTAAAAGAAAAAAAAGAGTACTTAAGGCCGCCAAAGGGTATTGGGGGGATAGAAGTAAGCAGTACCAGCAGGCCAAGAGGTCGCTCGTCCACGCTTTAAGGTACGCTTACCGTGACCGCCGGAATAAAAAGCGGGAGTTTCGCAGCCTCTGGATTGCCCGCATTAATGCCGCCTGCCGGGAAATCGGGGTTTCCTACAGCGTTTTTATGAACGGGCTAAAGAAATCTAAAATTGCCCTGGACCGTAAGATCCTGGCGGATATCGCGGTAAGGGATAATCCGGCGTTTAAAAAACTAGTCGAAGCCGCCAAGAAGTAAGCTATCGGCTGTTGGCCCAGTGTTTGCAGAATAGACCAAAGGAATAGTTATGTACGTGATTATTGTCGGTTGCGGAAGAGTAGGGACAGAGCTAGCCAAACTTTTGTCCGGGGAAGGCCATGATGTGGTGGTAATTGATAAAAACCAGGAGGCGTTTAAGCGCCTGGGCGATACTTTTAATGGCTTGACGATGGTCGGTAACGGTTTTGATTTGGCGCTGCTGAAGCAGGTGGGTATCGAGAAAGCCGATGCCTTCTGCGCGGTCACCGACGGAGATAATACAAATTTAATCAGCGCCCAGGTGGCCAAAAAAATCTTTAATGTACCCAAGGTATTCGCGCGGGTTTATGATCCGCAGCGGGCCCATATTTACGCGGCTTTAGGATTGGATATTATCAGCGGCACGATGCTTTTGTCGGCGATGCTGAGGGATAAAATTATTGAAAGCCGGTTTTCCAGCTACCTGATTGAGTCCAAGGATTTAGGGGTGATTGAGATTGAGGTGAAAAATGAACTGGTCGGTAAAACCATTCAGGACATCAATATCCCCGGAGATTTTATTGTCACCGCCCTGCGCCGCATGCAGGGGGTTGTTATCCCCGAGCCCAACACCGTTTTAAAAAATAAAGATATCCTGATGGGGGTAGTGAAAGTTTCCAGTTTGAGGGCGGTCAGGGAGCGGTTCCACTTAGGGGAAAAATAAAGATGTTTATTTTGATCGTCGGAGCGGGAAAAGTCGGGTATTTTCTGGCCAGGCGCCTCTGCCAGAGCAAACATACCGTCAGTATTGTCGATAAGGACCGTAAGATTTGCGAAGAGATTGCCAAGGAGTTGGATGCCCTGGTGGTAAACGGAGATGCCTGCGACCCCAAAATATTAGAGGAGGCCGGCATCACCCGGGCGGATGTTTTAGCCGCGGTTACCGGGGACGATGAAGATAACCTGATTATCTGCCAGTTGGCCAAGGAAAGGTTTGAGCTGCAGCGTACCGTCGGCCGGGTGAATAATCCCGACAATGAACATACTTTTAATGAACTCGGTATCGATGTGCCGGTTGATTCCACTAAGATTATTGCCAAGATTATCGAAGAGGAGGTTTCTTTTTCGGATTTTGTAAATTTGATGAGTTTTGAGCGGGGCAAACTGGCGATCGTGCGCGTGGATTTGCCAAATGACGCCCCGGTAATCGACAAACAAGTTAAAGATATTGCTTTGCCGAAAGATGCGGTATTGGTTTCGATTGTGCGGGGAGAAGAAGTAATTTTACCTAAAGGAGATACCGTGCTGAAGACCGGGGATGATGTGATCGCGCTGACCTTGATCGGCAATGAACCGCAGCTTTTGAGCCTTTTAGCCGGGAAACTCTAAACTGATGAAGCTTAAACCCACCTTAAATATTATTTTCGGAATTACCGCAGAAATTTTCTATGTCGGTTTGATTATGCTGGTAGCTTTTTTGATCTGCTGGATAATCTATATTAAAAAATGATTCTGAAGCCCCACCTGGAAGATCTAAAAATTATCGGTTTTTACCTGGGTAAAATAATTTTGGGGTTAGCCGCCACCATGGTGATCCCCTTGTTAATCGCCCTGGGTTTTAAGGAAACTAATCCGGCCCTGGATTTTATTCTGGGTATCGAGATCTCGGTTTTAGCCGGCCTGCTTTTATTGAAAATTTGCCATACCGACAAGGATCTGAACTGGATGCAGGGGATGATTGTGGTAAGTTTATCCTGGGTAGTGGCGATGTTTCTGGGAGCGGTTCCTTTACACTTAAGCGGCCACTGGAAATCATTTCTGGATGCTTGTTTTGAGGCAATGTCCGGCTTCGCCACGACCGGCCTGATATTGGTGCAGGATCTAGACCACCTTTCTTATGCGCATAATTTTTGGCGCCACTTTACCATGTTTTTAGGCGGCCAGGGGATCGTAGTGATCGCGCTTTCTTTTTTCGTGAAGGGGTTTTCCGGGGCATTCAAAATGTACGTGGGGGAGGCCAGGGAAGAGAAGATCATGCCCAACGTGATCAACACCGCCCGGTTTATTTGGCTGGTGAGTATCGTTTATCTGATTTTAGGCACATTAGCCCTGGGGATAACCGGAATGGCAAGCGGAATGCATCCGCTTAATTCCCTGTTTCATGGCGCCTGCATATTCATGGCGGCTTTTGATACCGGGGGTTTTAGCCCGCAATCACAAAATATTCTTTATTACCACAGCTTTGCTTTCGAATTAATTACGATCATCTTTATGGTTTTGGGGGCGATTAACTTTAAGTTGCACTATCATCTTTGGATGGGTAACCGTAAAGAGCTGTTCAAAAATATCGAAACCCGGACTTTTTTTATTACGGTAATTACGCTGTTTATCCTGGTAGCGGTAGGCTTGCGCCAGGCCCAGGCTTACCCGGCGGCAGCCCTACTGTTCCGTAAAGGATTTTACCAGTTGCTCTCCGGCCACACCGGAACGGGTTTTCAGACGATTTATGCCCAGCAGTTTGGCGCCGACTGGAATCCTTTGGCTTTGTCGGGGGTGATCGTCGCGATGGCCTTAGGCGGCGCGGTCTGTTCGACTACGGGTGCGATTAAAATGTTGCGCTTGGGGATAATTATTAAATCATTTAAAGAAGATTTAAAGAGAATTATTATGCCGGAACATTAGATCGGAAGAGC
>JAGVOR010000169.1 GCA_020052635.1 Candidatus Omnitrophota bacterium | reverse complement strand
ATTGTGTCAGTTTGCGGACCAAGAGATCGCTGCGGCCTTCTAAAATTAGGATAACCTTATCGATTAAACGCCGGTATTCTAAACTATCGATCTTACCGATGCAGGGGGCCGGGCAAAGATTAATCCGGTGGTAAACGCAGCTTGTACGGCCCAGCCGCAGGCAGGAACGAAAAGCAAACTCACGGCGGATAATTTTAAAAACACTGCTTAAGAGCTTAGCGCTGGTATAAGGCCCCAGGTACCGTGAGCGATCATCGGTTTTTCTGCGCACAATTTGCAGGGCAGGAAAAACCTCATTTGAGATCCTCACCCAGGGAAAGCTCTTATCATCTTTAAGCGAAATATTATAATGCGGGTTAAACTCATGAACCAGTTTATATTCCAGCAACAAAGCCGCTGTTTCACTCGGAGTCAACCGGTATTCAATCTGCGCCACTTTCGCCATTAAAGCCTGGGTTTTACTGTCCAGGCGGCGACCGAAATAACTCAACAGGCGCTGCTTCAATGATTTAGCCTTACCAACATAGATCACCCGGCCGTTTTGATCACGCATTAAATAAACGCCGGGCTTATCCGGGGCTAAACTGATTTGATTTTTTAACCCTGCGGTTTGAGCCAATCAGAACCTCCCCGCAAAAAGCCTGTCTCCGGCGGCAGCAGCCAAGACAAAAGCTCTTTAAATTCTCTAACCCTCAAGATAAAACACAAAAGGATGTAAGTTAGGGCGCCGCAAAGTAATGCCCAGCCGAAATTTAACGACTGATTCACCAAGTGGCAGACCGCTGCCATCGCCAGGGTAGCCGCAAGAATCCGCCAAAATGATTTTAAAATTTTCTGCCGGTGCAGCCCTCCCAGGCGCCGGCTAAGAATAGAAAATAAAATAAAAAATGAAATGATCCCGGAGAGGGAGGTCGCCAGGGCCAGCCCGGCGATCTTAAGCGGGAACATAAATAAAGCGTTGAGGATAATATTATTCAACAAAGCCAACCCGGATACTTTGGCCGGAGTAACCGTGTCCTGCAGAGCGAAGAAACAGGACTGCAATATCTTGGTTGAGCCGTAGGCCGCCAAGCCGATGCTGTAGAAAAACAGGGCCTGGCTGGTTAAGGAGCTGGAATAAGCATCGAATCTTCCTCCGCCGAAAAGCGTCTCAACCAGCGGCCGGGCTAAAACCATAAATACTGCGGTAGCCGGCAGCATCACAAAGATTACAATACGCAGCCCCCAGTCCAAAGTCGTTTTAAGATTATCCTGATTTTCTTCGAATACTTGAGTGGAAAAGGTCGGCAGGATCGCCTGGGCTACGGCATTGCTAAAAATACCGATGGGGAATTGAATCAAACGATAGGCGAAATAGAGTACCGCCACCCCGCCCTCCCCGACAATTGCGGCCAGAGAACCAAAGATTGTATCCACAAAGTTATTTAGCTGATAAATCCCGGAGCTCGCCAGGCGCGGCAGCATCAGTTTTTTAACCTGGGTTAATCCGGGGTGAGAAAAAGACAGTTTAAACTTGGGGCGGAATCCTTTTTTGTATAAAGACGGTACCTGCACTAAAAGTTGCAGGAGACCTCCTAACAAAACTCCGCTGGCTAACCCCATCGTTCCTTCGCCAAAAAGTAAAGCGCAAATAATGATCGCCAGGTTTAAAAAACAGGGGGCAAATGCCGAAACCGCAAAGTTCTTTAAGGTATTGAGTACCGCGGTGGCAAAGGCCGCCAGCCCGATTAACAGAATAAAGGGGAAAATAATCCGGTTCAGCTGAATGGTTGCGGTCAGTTTATCGGCAGAAGCGATAAAACCGGGGGCAATCAGGCGCACAGTCAAAGGAGCAAGCACAATCCCGCAGACCGTAATCACGCTTAAAACCACCGCTAACAGGTTCAGCAGAAGATTGGCCAGCTCCCAGAATTCCGGCTTAGAACGTTTAAGGTGATATTCGCTTAAAACCGGGACAATCGCGGCGTTGGCCATGCCCTCACCGACTAAATCCCGGAAAAGATTGGGGATCCTGAAAGCAATCACAAAGGCTTGGGCGTAAAGGTAGACTCCGAAAATTCTGGCAATAATCAAATCCCGGACAAAACCCAGCAAGCGCGAAACTAAAGTCCCCAGGCTGATTATCCCTGCCGAGCGGGCAACTGCGGCACTTAAGCCGGAATGGGCGTATTTGTTTATTGACATAAAAGGTTAATTATGGTAATAATATTAACTCGTAAAGTCACGCTATCATGCGCGCAGGTGCGCAAGATAAATTAGCGCAGGATGTAAAACTTGTTAAAATAAGCTACCCCCCTGCCAAGGAGAACAAATGCCTAGACGCAAGACATCATTGAAAAGTAACCGGGTAAATAAAAGAAAGCATACCCGTAATCTTAAAGTAAAAACTCAGCTTAAAAAAGCGCTCAAGAAATTCCAGGAATTAGTCATTCAAAAGAACGCTAATGAAGCCAAAGTCTTCCTGGCTAAAGTATTTTCCCAGCTGGATAAAGCCGCCAAAAAGAAAATTATCCACCCGGCGACCGCCAACCGCAAAAAATCGCGCCTCATGCGCCGCTTAAGTAAAAGCGCATAAACTGATCACCAGCTTTTCCAGGGCATAAGCAGGCTTTAACTTACCGGTTTTAATCTCCAGGTCGCAATTTAAAAGCAGTTTCAGTTTTTTTCGGGAAGCAACACCCTGATTATCCTGCTTCTCCCAGGCATAACGCAAGCCCCCTAAAATCCTTTCGGCAGGCTCACCGTTTTTAAGCAACTGGTTCAATATCCGCAAAGCGGCATCGGTTTTTTTAAGTTCGATCTGCCGGTTAAGCGTAAAGGCGTCCGGTTCGACTGTTTCCTTAAAGCGTAAAACCATGCTCCGGGGACTTATTTCCCGCACAAACCTATCTTTAAAATCATACTGCTCAAAATCCAAAACCAAGGTTAATGCGGCCGGTGGGTTTTTAGCCAATGCCAGCAGAAAATCCCGGCTTGGCCCATCTAGGCGCTGGGCGTCCTTAATCACAACCAATCTTTTTGCGCTCTTTAAGGGGATTGATTTAATGCGCTCCTGGATATCTTTTAAGGCAACCTCTGAGGCATACAACGTATCCAGGTTAAAATCCGCCAGCTGCGGCAAGAGAAGTTCTTTTTTAATTTTGTTAAGCTGAGTTTCTTTGGCGAAGGCGTCTTGACCGATCAAAAGATAGACCGATGTACGCTGAGGAGGACGGGTTTTGTTTTGCGCGGGGTAATCCATCTTACCATTGTTCAACGGTGCGTTCAACGACCCGGCGGGCCAGATCCTCAACGGCATTATTTACCGCCACATTCTCCGAGACTTTAACGTTGGCGCGGTCGGCAAACTCGGTAAAATAAGAATAGTTGCCGTTGAAGTTATTCTCCTGCCAAAGCACCTTATTTTCTTTGGTATCCCAGAGGCTTAAGTTAACGTAGATATTGATGCGGTATTCGGTGACATTTTCGTTATCGGCAGTATAGCTTAAAGGGTCTTTGCGATACTCGATTAATTCTCCTTGGAGCACTAAATCCGCTTGAGCCTCTTTAGTGGGCTTGAGGTTTCCGTCTAAAAGATACTGGTTGATTACTTTTTTCGTGATATCTGTTTCCAGCATCGGCCGGTAAATCCGGTATTTATTCGCCGAGAATGTTTCTTCGGCAATATCCACTTTATTCGCAAAGGGAGCGATATAAATCGTACTGTAGGTTCCGTAAAGCATCGAACGGGTGGTATACCCGCAACCGGCTAAAAGGCTAACCAGCAAAAAACAAGCTGCCGCCAAACCCAAATTAATTCTTTTTTTCATTTTTCTGCTCCATAATCTGCAAGCGCTCTGCCGCTTTCACTGCCCAGGGGTTTTGACCGTACTCGCTGATGACATTATTATAGTAAATCTTAGCGGAATCAAAAGCTTTTTGTTTCTCGTAAAAAACCGCAATATTATAGCTGGCCTCCGCTTCTTTCTGGCGGATCATACCGATATTCTTTTCCGCATCCAAAGAGAGTACCGCATCCGGATGCTCCTTGACAAACTCTTCAAACTGCTCTTTGGCCTCCTGCGCCGAGCCCTGGTCATAAGCAAAGCCTTTGGATAGCGCCGCCCGGCAAGAGGCAATCTGGAATTTGGCGGCGGAGGCCCATTCGCTGTCCGGATAACGAGAGATAACTTTATTAAATTCTTCTTCCGCTTCGTAATAACGCATCAGGCCTTTTAAAACCAGCCCTAATTTATACTGGGCTTTGGAGGCCAACGGCCCGTAAGTTGAGTTATCAACCACCTTGCCGAATATTTCAATCGCCGGATTCTCAACCGGTAAATTCATCCCCAGGGCTTTGCGCTTCTCCCCGGACATAAACTTTTCGGCAATTTTATATTCCCGCTCGATAATCTCCTGAATCCGTTCGCTAAACGGGTATTTATCGATGACCATCTGATAAGCCTGATAAGCTTCGTATAATCTGCCCTGGTTTTCTTCGGCAAGCCCCAAATAATACTGGGCTTCCGCGGCTTCCGGTGACTTCGGATAACTTTTAAGCAATTTACGGAATTCTTTTTTTGCCTCCTCGAACTGGTGATTATCGAAAAAAACCTTGGCGTAAGCAAACTGCTCCTGCGGATTATCCTAGGCAGATTCTTGGGGTTAACCCATTTACCGCTTTTAGGTGTCCAGACCCAATAGGCCTGGGCCGGCACAGCAGAGAAAAAGCAAAAAATTAATAAGCTTAAGATTATGCGTTTCATTAGGTTGAGATTCCTGTTTAAAGAAAACTGCGGCGCTTCTAGGCTTAAAGCGCAGGAATGTTTCTTTTTTGTATTTCTAATTTATCACAGCCAGCAAATTTTGTCAAAGGTAAGTTTGACTAGAAATACACGCAGGCAAACGGCAACTTGATCAAAATAAGGTTGAGATTTAAAAGCAGGTTAATCAACGCACAGATGGGCAGGCTGAAAAAACCGGCTAGAACCGGACAAACCAGCCCGGACAAAAGCATGGCAAACCCCGCTAAGGTAATTAAGGTCGCCAGCGGAACAATTAAAATATTGGCTAAGACCGTTACCGGCGTAAAGATCCGGAAATTAAATGCTAGAATGCCTAAGGTCCCCAACCAGGCAGATAATGAAACTAAGCCGCCATCGGCAAAAAATTTTAAAATTTTATTTCTACACTTTTCCAAACGTATAAATTCCTTAAGCCGGGGATAGAAATAAACAATCGCCAAAACGCTGCTGAAGGAAAGCTGAAAACCCAGGTCAAAAAGCTGGGCAGGACTGATGAGCAAAATAAACAATGCCGCACAAAATAAAGTATTATAGATATCCGGTTCCCGTTTTAAAAAATAAGCGGCCAGGAAAACGTTTCCCATGACGGTTGCCCGCACTACGGGATTACTTGCCCCGGTAAGCAAACAATAAATCAGCAGGCAGATGCCAACCAAAACAATTCTTGGCCGGCGGCTAAAACGCATAAACTTCAGCAATAAGCCGGCGATAAAAGCTACGATACCAACATTAAAACCGCTTACCACCAGAATATGCACGGTGCCGGATTCAATCATCGCCTGCTTAACCAACCAGGGAATATTTTGCTGCTGGCCTAAAACCATAGCGCTTAGAATACTTGCCGGTAATGCCGGAAGGTAGCGGCTGATCAACTCCTCCAGATACACGCGCAAGCCTAAAATGCCCCGCATGAATTTCTTACCGCCAAATCCGGGGCGCCGGATAATCTGCCGCTCCTCTTCCACCGGCATAATTAAATAAATTCTCTGCGCAGAAACGAACTTATTGCGCCTTAAGGTGGAAATGACGGTTAAATTCTCCCCGTAATTAAACTTTCCCCGAAAGCTCATCCGGACCAGAATATCCCCGGAGCATTTTGATCTAAGCTGATTAACCTGGATCTCCCGGCAACGCAGGATAAAGCAAAAACGTCCGTTTTTTAACTCTGGGAGCTGCACAATGAAACCGCTGACGCTGTAGAGTGCACTGTGATCATTAGCCAAGAAATTACGGATATGGTTTTTGGGTAAGCAGGTAGAATTGATCAGGTTGAGGCATCCCGTAAGAAAGGCCAGGAAAAACACCAGAACCAAACATAATATTTTCTTGCGGGAAGCCAAGATGGCAGCAAGAAGCACCGCTGCCGCGATCGCCGCAAAGAGCCAGAAATTCAGCCTGAGAGAGCGAGCAAAAATAATACCCAGGGCATAAAATACGGTTAAGGCTCCCAAAGCGCTTTTCACTCGATAAAAAAGAGCTCTTGTAATTTATTCAAGCGCTTCTCCCCGATCCCCTTAATTGCCCTTACTTCTTCCCAACTCTCAAACCTCTGGTGAAAATTACGGTATTCAAGAATTTGCCGGGCGGTTTTTTCCGGGACGCATTTACTTTGCTTAAATTGAGATAGGCCGGCCTGATTAAGGTTTAACTTGGCCAGCTTAACCTGCGGATAGACTACCGCGCTGATTTGCGCATTGGCCTTGATCAGATTATTTAAAACCAGTCCTGCCAGGGCTAAACTTAAGACAAATAAGGTAACCCTTCTTTCCTCCGGTGTAAAATTAAACATCTTTCCCCTCCCTGGCCACAAGGCCGCTCACCGCAGCAGGCGGCGTACCCGCTCTTCCTATCGGGCGGAGTGCTTAACGCAATTCCTATAGGCGTTGATGTTATCTTCCCTTACACCTGCAATAGACGTAAAAACCCCGCTTTTCTAACAAAAAGAAAATGGTGATGTTTCTCCCTGCGCGTAAGGAGAAACCTACCCGCCTTGCGTTGGGACTTTCCAAATTGTAATCGCTTAATTTTTAGTGTATACTTAATTTATGTCCAAGAAGATCCTGGTAATTGATGATGACTATAATATCGCCAAAAAGAGCAGGGAAGAATTGCTGCAGGCCGGCTATGAGGTGGTGGTGGCCTACTGCGCCAAAGAAGGGATGGAAAAACTTTTAGCGGAAAAACCGGATTGCATACTCTTGGATTTAGTCTTACCGGATGAAAGCGGCTTTAAAGTCGCTCAAGATATCAAGGCCCTGCCGGAATTTGCCGATACCCCGATCATCGCCGCTTCACTTAAACACGAAGAAGTAGATAAGCATATCGCCGCCAAAAGCGGCATCACCGTTTATGTCGAAAAACCCATCGACTACATTCGCCTGCTGTTCGACATCAAAGACGTCTTGGGTAATTAATACCTCTATCATTTCATAAATTATCTTTTTAGTTCAAAACCCATTGTATTTTACTGGAGGCACAATTAGAAGATTTTCGTCAAATGTGCGCAAGCCTGCCTGACGGCAGTCAGGGATTTACGGCGAGCTAGAGGCCGACGCCTCTGCTGGTCAGCCGAAAGCGAGTCGTAAACCGTAGCGCACGGCGAAAATCTTCGTGCCGAAGCAAAATCCGGTAAGCTTAGAATGAATACTCCCCGGGCTAAAGCCCGGGGTTTCAAACCTTCTGCATAATCTGGTTATTTTGCGTTGTTCATCAATGTACTTCTTGATAACTTCTTCATTGACATGGCCTACCGATTCGGCAAAATAGCCATCCGCCCAGAAACTATCACCCCATAAAAACTCTTCCAGTTCTGGAAACTCCTTGCGGATTATCCTACTTGTGCCGCCTTTCAACATCCGGACTGCTTCAGCGACGCTATCACTTGCCTGCAACTGTAGCAACAAATGCACATGGTCGTTTTGGATGCTTATCTTTCCTGCCCACCAACGGTTTACCCTGCATCCATCGCAGAACAGCCCTCAAATGCGGTTGCTCTTTCTTAAAACTGGTACAACTTATAGGGACAGATCATGCTGCTTGCCTTGTTCACGTGGAGGGATGCGACATTTACGATTAATACATACTGGCTTAGGAAGATTCCCACACTTATACATGCACTGTGATTCTGGGCAAGATTGAAAGGTTTCTATATCTTTTTGAATCTCATTTAGGTTAACATCTTTGTTTAAATAGCTTCCGCAACCAAAAGGACAACCAAAATATTTGATAATGCAATCTTCATCGGTATTGCAGTAATTAGCAAATTCGATTTTTTCTTTGATCTGTTCTTTTAATGATTTACAATCTTGCGAAAAACAAACCACAGGGAAAAATAGTAAACATACAAAAACTATAACTTTATTCATTTTTCTCATTCAGCATCTAATGGATTAATCTATCGATTAAGCCGGGCGGCTTATCGAAGAAACTCAACCTGATCTTTCCCTCTTTAGTGGACTAATTGTTAAAAGAAAATTTTCTGTTTTTCATACTCAAAAGGGCTTAAGCAACCCAGCGTTGAATGCACCCTTTTAGTGTTGTAATACATTTCAATATATTCAAAGATTCTTCTTTTTGCTTCTTCCCGTGTCATAAACTTTATTCTGTGAATGAGCTTAACCTTAAGCGTATGGGAAAAACTCTTCGCAACCGCGTTATCCCAACAGTCGCCTTTTTTACTCATACTGCCGATGAACTCATGTTGAGCCAATAAACCCTTAAAATCGTTACTGGCATATTGGACGCCTCGGTCGGAGTGATAAATTAACCCCTTGCCGGGATTGCATCGTAAAACCGCCTGCGTAAACGCCTAACGCGTTAATTCATCGGTTATCGTTTTATCCATAGCAAGGCCCACGATACCGCGCGAAAATAAATCAAGTATCGCCGCCAGATACAACCAGCCTTCAAGAGTCCAGATATAAGTTATCTCCGATACCCAAATACTATTAAGCCGGGAGACGACAAAGTTACGATTCAACAAATTCGGCCATACCGCGTACGAATGCTTTGAATTCGTTGTCGCTTTAAACTTGCACCTCTGTATGGCGACAATATCGTTACCGTGCATCAGCCGAGCTACTCGATTTCGGGAACAAATAATGTTTTCTTTATTGCGTAACTGATCCCATACCCGCGGACTATCGTAATTACGGTTATTATCCCAAAATACCCGTCTTATTTCAATGAGAAAATTATCATTATTTGGTTCTATTCATGCTTTTAGGCCTGTTTTTAAACGCGTAATACCCGCTCCCGGATACTTCTACCGCGCCGCACATTTTATCGAGCAAAAAACTTAAACGATTAGAATCTATGAACTCGAACCATTCTCGGTAGTTTTGAAAATATGCCGACTGCTTTTTTTAGTATTTCTACTCCATTTCGGCACCGCGCAACTTACGACGAAGGACGGCTATCTCTGACAAATGCCCTTTGCTCAGCCAGAGAAATTCTGGCTTCGCTTCGCAGCCCTTTACTACCTAAAGCCCGGGGATAGTCGGTCTGTTATTATAAATTAAATATTGGCACAAGATAAGGGGGTCAGGTCAGGATCGTTCTTGCTAAGAATTAGTTGGGGCAGTTTAATTTATATAACGATATTAATGAGCTTCTGGGGGATGAGGATGAATTTTTTGGGAGGATTGCCGGCGAGCCAGGTGGTTATCTTCGAATCAGCTAACACTAGCTCTTTCAGCCTATCTTCCGAGATATCGCGGGGGACTTCGATCTTACTGCGCAGTTTGCCGTTAACCTGAATCGGCAGCTCAATATTTTCCTCTAAAAGCATCTTGGGGTCATATTGCGGCCAGGAGGCCTTAAAAACGCTCTCTTTGTTACCCAGTATCTCCCAAAGCTCCTCGCAAAAATGCGGAACAATCGGGCTCAGCATGATAATCAGTTTGGAAAAAACTTCACAGTCTGCCTGCGACTGATAAATGGCATTAGTTAATTCCATCAAACTGGCAATCGCGGTATTGAATTTAAACTCGCTAAAATCTTCACTCACTTTTTTGATTGCCCGATGCAGGGTGCGATAAACTGCCGGGTCGGCTTTTGAGGCCAAATTATCCTGGATCCGCCAGACACGGTTTAAGAACTTAAACGCCCCCTCAAGCCCCCGTTCATCCCACTCAAGCTCCGTCTCCGGCGGCGCGGCAAACAGGATAAATAAACGCAGGGCGTCCGCTCCGTAATCCTTGATCATCGAATCCGGATCCACAATGTTACCCCTGGACTTCGACATTACCTGACCATCCTTGAGCACCATCCCTTGAGTCAATAATTTTTCAAACGGTTCCCCAAAATCCACCATCTTTAAATCCTGAAAAAATTTAGTAAAAAATCTCGAATAGAGTAAATGCAAAATGGCATGCTCGATCCCGCCGATGTATTGATCGACCCGCATCCAATATTCGGCTTCCTTTACATCAAAAGGCGCGCCTTCAAATTTGGGGGAACAGAACCTTAAAAAATACCAGGAGGAATCAAAAAATGTCGCCATCGTATCGGTTTCCCGGCGGGCTGGCCCCTGGCATTTAGAGCAGGCTACATTT
>JAGVOR010000085.1 GCA_020052635.1 Candidatus Omnitrophota bacterium | reverse complement strand
TTGCAATGTTAAAATCGATGCGCAGCGCAGGATGTTGGCAGGTGCTGTTTGGCCTTGAGTCGGGGGATGATTATATATTAAGTCTGTTAAACAAAGGTAATACCGTGGAGCAAAACAAGAAGGCTGTTTTATGGGCCAAGCAGGCGGGCTTGAGCATCCGCGCTGATTTTTTAGTCGGCAGCCCCTGGGAGACCAAAGCAAGTTTTAAGAAAACCCTGGATTTTGCCAAAGCCTTGCCTTTGGATTTCGCCCATTTTAATAAATTTGTCCCCTTGCCCGGATCGGATATTTATAAAAATTTAATTGCCGGGGGGCATAAATTCAATTTTGATCAGGGGTTTTATATTAATAACCATCAGAGCCTTGCTTATTTACCGGAAGGATTTACCCGTCAAGAGTACACCAGCGCTCTTAACGCGGCGTATAAAAATTTCTATTTAAGACCGGGGTATATCTGGAGACGGATTTTGTCTTTACGCACCCCGGAGGAGATTTGGGGCCAGCTGCGCGGTTTAACCTCTATTTTGTCTCTGTGATTTCAGTGAGATTGAGATTACTCGATTAATGATGACCAAAAGGTTAAGGCCTCAAGAAAACCAAGGGGAAGATGTAGTTTAAAAACAGACAATTATAAGATGCTGACACATTTCCTAACCAGTTTGTTAAATTTTATCCAGGTCAAGCAATGCCGCCGCACGCAAAAGTCCCCGGATTGCGTTTTATTCCCGGTGATCTGGGTGACGAATCAATGTAATTTACTTTGCCAGATGTGTGATCAGTGGAAAACAAAGGCCGCTGGAGAGTTGAGCAAAAAAGAATGGTATGGTTTTATCGATGCAGTGGCCCGGCTGAAGGCCAAAGTTATCGTTATTACCGGAGGGGAACCACTTTTACGGGAGGATATCTATGAGATCATTAAATATATCAGAGGCAAAAATATCGGTTGCCATTTATGCAGCAATGGAAGCCTGCTGAATGATATCAGTACTGTCAATAAGCTTGGGCAAGCGGGATTAAATTCTATTTCCGTTTCGCTGGATAGCCCCACTGCCCGGATTCACAACGCCATCCGGGGGGCGGATTGTTTCGAGGCGGCCGTCGGGGGGATAAAGCTTTTGAAGAAAAATTTCCCGCGAATAAGGGTAGGAATAAACTGTTTGATTACTAAACTGAATTTTAGCGGCCTTGACCAAATGATTTATTTCGCGCAGAGCCTGAAAGTGGACCAGATCAAATTTGATTTAGTACATACTAATTTGATGCATAAAAACAAACCGTGGGAAAGTTTTGAGGGGATTATTTTTAAGCCCGAGGATTTAGCCGGATTAGAAAGCGAGATCAAGAAACTCATTGCTGCCTGTGCCAAGAGCAGGCTTTTGACCAATTCCCGCACTTTTTTAAACGGGATTTTGCCTTTCTGTCGGCAACAGCCCAACAAATTTAAATGTTATGCTGGGTATGTTTCTTGTGCCGTCGATGCTTTGGGCAGGGTTTCTGTTTGCGATAATTTCGATGGATCGGAAAGCCTGCGGGATAAGCCGTTTGAACAAATCTGGCGCTCGCCGTCTTTTCAGGAGTTACGCGCTAAGGTGAGGGATTGTCCGGAGAGATGTTGGGATTCGACCCACGGGGAGCTCAATATTCGTTGTTCAATCAAAGGGCTGTTTAAAGAACTTCCGCAGGTAATCCGGGAGCAGTTTTTTTATTTGTAAGCTTTTTGGCAGGCGCTTAAGGCGTGTAAAGTACGCTTGTTTCAAAGGGATCAAGATTCTTTGAGCAGTTAAATAAGGAGATAACCAGGGGCAATGGTGGAGAAGATGAAGGATCAGCTTAGTATTTCTGTTTGCGTTCCGGCTTTTAATGAAGCGGCAGCCCTGAAAGGGGCGGTAAAAGATTTATTTGAAACCTTGTCTTCTTTAGTCGGCGGCTTGGAAATTATTATTGTTAATGACGGCAGCACTGATGCAACGGCTACTTTAGCGCAGGAGTTAAGCAGGGATTATGATCAAAAGATTAGAGTCATTCATCATCCCGTGAATTTAGGCCTGGGAGCTTCTTATAAAGACGCTTTAGCCATCGCTCAGGGGCAATATTTCACCTGGTTTCCCGGCGACCATGAAAATTCGGCCCAAGAGCTGGCGCAATGTTTACCGTATCTGGCCCAAGACACCGTGGTTACTTCTTATCATGGGGAATCGGATAAACGCACATGGTTTCGCCGCTGCCTCTCGCATTTATACACCGGGATATTAAACAAATATTTCCGGTTGAGAATTAAATATTATAACGGACTGTCTATTTTTCCGACCGGAGTATTACGCTCCTGCCCATTGATCTCCAATGGTTTTGCCCTGTCCGCAGAGAGTTTAATCCGGACAATTAGATCCGGATGTAAAGTGGTGGAATTATTATATCCGCTCGAAAAACGCCAAGGCGGACGTTCCAACGCCATAAGGTTTTTGTCCCTGTTCGGTATGCTCAAAGACTTTATCCGTAACCTGGTATTTTTGATCCGGAAAACCCGAAAAAAATGAAAAACCTGATTATTATCCCCACATATA
>JAGVOR010000102.1 GCA_020052635.1 Candidatus Omnitrophota bacterium | reverse complement strand
ATCCCGAACGCTTAGGCCTTCCGGATATCGATATTGACTTTTGTTACGAACGCCGTCAAGAGGTAATCGATTACGTTACTAAAAAATACGGCCAGGAGAATGTTGCCCAAATCATTACTTTCGGAACGATGCAGGCTAGGGCGGTAATCCGGGATGTCGGCCGGGTAATGTCGGTTCCTTATGCCGATGTCGACCGTCTGGCTAAAATGATCCCGGCAGAACTGGATATGACTTTAAAAAAAGCCCTGGAGAGTGAACCGGAACTGAACAACCTTTATCAAAGCGACCCCCAGATTACCAAGCTGGTTAACATCGCGCAGTCGCTGGAAGGGCTTAACCGCCATGCTTCCGTGCATGCTGCCGGGGTAATTATTTCGGATAAACCCTTAAGCAGCTATATGCCCGTCTTTAAAACCGGAGACGATCAGATTACTACCGGTTATAGCATGGGTACCCTGGAAAAAATCGGTCTGCTTAAGGTGGATTTCCTGGGTTTACGCACTCTGACCGTAATCGATGAAACCTTAAAATTAATCAAGAAAATCCGCGGCATTCAAATCGACATCGAAAACCTGCCGCTGGATGATTCCAAAACCTATAAATTGCTGGCCTCCAGCCACACTATCGGCATCTTTCAGGTTGAAAGTACGGGGATGCGCGATCTGCTTAAAAAATTAATTCCGGAAAGATTCGAAGACTTAATCGCACTTTTAGCGCTCTACCGGCCAGGCCCCATCGGAAGCGGGATGCTGGATGATTTTATGAAACGTAAACACGGAACGATCCCGATTAAGTATGAACATCCTTTGCTTGAGCCGATCCTTAAAGAAACCTACGGGATTATGGTCTATCAGGAACAAATTATGCAGATTGCTTCCGCCTTAGCTGGTTTTTCCCTGGCGCAAGCCGATATCCTGCGTAAAGCGATGGGCAAAAAAATACCGGAAGTAATGGAAAAGGAGCGTAAAAATTTCCTTAGCGGCTGTATTAAAAACGGGATTAAAGAATCCACCGCCAGTAAAATATTCGATTTGATCGAATACTTCTCCGGTTACGGTTTCAATAAATCACATTCTACCGCTTATGCGTTGATCTCCTATCGCACCGCTTACTTAAAAGCCAATTATCCCGTGGAATTTATGACCGCGCTTTTAACTTCAGAACGGGATAATACCGATAAAGTTGTCGAATACGTCAACGAATCAGCCCGCATGGGGCTAAAGATCCAGCCCCCGGATATCAATGAAAGCGACATATTGTTTAAAGTCGAAAATCCTACCGCTATACGTTTTGGCCTCCTGGCAATTAAAAATGTCGGCCGGGGGGCAGCGGAATCGATTGTCGCTCAAAGAGAAAAAGGAAGGTTTAAATCCTTAGAGGATCTTTGCCAGCGGATTGATCTCAGGCTGGCTAACCGGAAGGTATTGGAAAGCCTGATTAAATGCGGGGCCTTGGATTATTTCGGCCATGCCCGAGCTAAGATGTTTGCCGGCCTGGATACCATATTAGACGGGGCCCAAAGGATCCAAAAAGAAAAATCCAGCGGCCAGCTTTCTTTTTTTGACCAGATCACCTCCGGCAACGGTTTTAACAAAACCTCCAATACTTTGCTGGAGTGTAAAGAATGGCCGGAGCCCCAGCTTTTAGCCTTTGAAAAAGATATGCTGGGTTTTTATGTCAGCGGCCATCCCTTGGCCCGCTATGCTAATCAACTTAAACGCTTTGTTTCCTGCTCAACCGCCAGCCTCACCCAACATAAAGATCAGGATGTGATTAAAATGGTCGGCCTGATCGTTAAGATAAAACATACAGTCACCCGGGCCAAACAGGAAAAAATGGCAATTTTAAAGCTGGAGGACCTTGATGGGGCGGTTGAGGTGTTAGTCTTTCCGCGGGCATTCGCCAAGGTCGGTTCGCATATTCAAGCTAATACGATCGTGCATATCCGCGGGGTATTGGACCTCAAAGAAGAAACCCCCAAGATTATCGTCGAAGACCTTTTTCCCTTTGAAGCCATCTACAAACTGATCACCGCGATAAATATAAATCTATCCGGGATCCGGGAAAATATCTTCGAATCCTTAAAGGCTTTACTGGAAGCGCATCGCGGCAATGTCCCGGTCTATTTACGCCTGGATACCCCGGCCAAAGCCAAGGTTCAATTAATTGTCGGAGAAGGGCTTTATGTCGAGCCTTCCGATAAAATCATTCAAGAATTAGATGAGTTACTGGGGGAAGAGCACCTTTCTTTAGTAATTTAGTTCCCGGGAAGAAAATTTACTTAAATCAAAGATTAGCAATGATTTATTTCTTGACATCGTAACTTTTTGCTGTTATTATACTTAGCAAAGATACCGGCGCTAAAGGTATGTGGCCGCTGCTTATTCCGGCGAGGAGGATGAAGAATGACCAAAAAAGACATCGTTTTAAAAGTATCCGATGAGACTAATCTTAAGCAAATAGACGTTAAAAAAATCGTCCAGAAGACCTTTGATTGCATTATTGACGCTTTAATCAGAGGAGAAAAAATCGAATTACGCAATTTTGGCGTTTTTAAGGTCAAGCAGAGAAGGAGCCGTACAGGCAGAAATCCGCGCACTAACCAGGTCATCCCTGTCCCGCCCAGGAAAGTAGTCATCTTTAAAGCTGGCTTGGAAATGAAGCAGAAGATAAAGTAAAATCAACCGTCAACTGGTTAGCTGATAATACTCCATAGCT
>JAGVOR010000020.1 GCA_020052635.1 Candidatus Omnitrophota bacterium | reverse complement strand
TTAACCCAGTCGCTCAAGGTCCTGACCATGGCCTCCCTTGACCTAAAAACTTTAATTGAGGAGGAGCTGGTCAATAATCCCTGCCTGGAAGAGG
This sequence comes from Candidatus Omnitrophota bacterium, assembly GCA_020052635.1. GTDB lineage: Bacteria > Omnitrophota > Gorgyraeia > Gygaellales > Profunditerraquicolaceae > UBA6249. The sequence continues at coordinate 7,171 of JAGVOR010000020.1, read as the reverse complement.
CTGTTTCTGAAGCCAATACCTCTCCCCTGCCTCCTCCCGCAAGCTCAAATGGCCTCCCTCAAGAGGATTTTTTAGATAAAATTATCACCAAAGAAGCATCTTTGCAGGAGATCCTGCTAAGGCAGCTGGGGATGTTTGTGGATACTGACAGCGACCTTAGGATCGGCCAGGAGATTATCGGCAATATTGATGATAATGGCTACTTAAAAGTCAGCTCGGAAGAATTGGCGCAAACTTTAAGCCTGCCGCTGCAAGAGGTTGCCAAAGTCCTGGGAGTGATCCAGGATTTCGAGCCAACCGGGGTAGCCAGCCGCAGCATTCAGGAGTGCCTGATGCTGCAGTTGAAAAAGGATGATCCGGCTGACCCCCTGATCTTTAAAATCGTAGAAAATCATCTGGATGAGATTGCGAAAAAAAATTATTCTTTGATCGCCAGGCAGTTAAAGGAGCCGCTGGAGAAAATTCAGCCTTTAATCGATCAGGTGCTTAAGCTTGACCCTAAACCCGGCAGGAATTATTCTAATCAGGCCGCCCAGCGGGTTATTCCGGATATTACGGTCAAGGAAAAAAACCAGGGCTTAGAGGTGATTATCAATAAGGAATATTTTCCCGGGTTGATTATCAGTAAGGCCTACCGGCAGATGCTCAAGCAGGAAAATCTTGACCCGGCCGCCCGGGAGTTTATTGAAAATAAAATCCGCGCCGCGCAGGAGTTGTTGCGGGCGGTTGAAAAAAGGACGACGACTTTAAGAAGGGTTGCGGAAAAGCTGGTCGGCATCCAGGCGGATGCGATCAAGGAGGATCTTTCTTATCTTAAACCTTTGACTTTTGCGGAATTGGCCAGCCAGCTTGAGGTGCATGAAACGACCGTGTGCCGGACGGTAATGAATAAATATATCGATACCCCTTGCGGGATCATCGCCTTAAAGGATCTTTTTACCACCAGGATCAATAACGGCAGCGGCCAGGCGGTATCGGTAAATTATATCAAGAAATCAATTAAAGATTTGATTGACCAGGAGGATAAAAAGCATCCTTTAAGTGATGAAGCGATCGCTAAACTGCTTTTAGAGCGTTTTAACCTTAAAGCTGCCCGCCGCACGGTCGCTAAATACCGGGAAGAGTTCAAAATTCCCGCGACTCCCTTTCGCCGCATTCGCTAATCCGGGCTAATCCGGGGACACATTACTTAATTCGAATTAAGTAATGTGTCCCCGGAATTCGGAAATGGTTTTGTTCAGGGAATCAACTACTTCGGGGTCAAATTGGGTGCCTTTATTCTTTTCGATTTCAGCTAAGGCCTCCGGGAATGAAAATGCCTTGTGGTATAATCTTTCGGTGGTCATGGCATCAAAGGCATCGACTACGGCTAAAATTCTTGCGCCCAGCTCAATGTTTTGCCCCTTTAATCCGTCCGGATATCCTTTGCCGTCGTATCTTTCATGATGGTGCCGGATCAGTTTAGCCGCTTGCTTTAAGAAAGATAAACTATCGGCAATCTCTTCGCCCTTGGCCGGGTGTTGTTTAATAATTTCATATTCTTCCGCGGTCAGCCCTGTTTCTTTAAGCAGGATCGAATCTTTGATCCCGATTTTGCCGATATCATGCAAAAGCGCCGCCTGTTTTAACAGGTCAATCTCGTAAGGTTTAGCGCCCATATTACCAGCGACGGTGACAGCATAGCGGGCGACGTTTTCGGAATGATGCATCGTGTAGCTGTCCCGGGCATCGATAGCTAAAGCTAAAGCCGTAATTGTTTTTAAGTAATCCTGCTGGATCTGCTCATAGAGTTTGACATTTTGCAAGGCGATCGCGCCGATCCGGCCGATATTGGTAATCAACAGCTGGTCTCTTTCGGTAAAGGGATTGGTAAATTTTTTATCGCAAACATGTAAGACCCCCAAGACATCTTCCTGGAAGATCAGCGGCACGCTGATAAAAGATTTAGTCAGGTATTCTTCACGGTTTATTTTTTTCAGGTAAGGTTCAGTTTCCAGGTCGTTGACCACTAAGGGCTGTTTTTTGTTCATCACGGATCCGGAGATACTGGGAGTATCTTTCAGGAGCGGATATTGGCTGGCTTCTTTGGCCAGGCCGGTTGAGCCGACGACCCGCAAGCCCAAAGCTTCTTTGTCCCAGAGCAGAAGTATCGAGCGCTCAACATAGAGAAAATTACGCGCCCCTTCATTGAGAAAATCGATGACCTTTTGCCGTTCCAGGCTGAGTGAGAGTGCTTCGTTAAATTTAAAAATAAACTCCAGGGCCGATTCATACCAAAGCTTATCTTCCAGGATGGATTCTTTGATTGAAATATATTCCGGGTTGGCGGAGGAAACAGTTTGCGGAAATTTAGCGGGTGGAATGATTTTAGGCCGGTGCCGGGCAGGTTTTAAGCCCGCTAAACGATAGCCGATGTAAATTCCAAACAAGGCAGCCAGCACAATCAACATCAGTTTCTCCCCGGTAGTAAATTAAGTCCAGGTTTACTTTTGCGCTTCGGAAGCCGTAAAATTTAATTCCGGTTCCATTATTATTTGCTGCAAGTGTTTTTCGATAGCCGCTTCTCCGCAGGCAACGATCAGGGCAATATCCTGTTTTTTGAGCCCGCAGAAATTTGTAGGATAATTTTTAATTTTCTCCCGGGATGGCCCGCCATCGGAAAAACGCGCCAGGATAAAGCCTTTAATCAGGCCGTTGGCAGCGCTTCTTTTTAAATTTTCGTGTTCGAAATCAAGTAATTTGCGGTTAATCGCTTCCGAGGTGCGGATAATCCGGGGGATTAACCAGTAAGGAATAGATTTTTTCTCTCCCTGTCCGGCGCTGCAGCAAATAATATGGTCAACCTTGTAAGTATTAAATTTTTCATCCGCGCGCCCTTGCGGGCTTAGGCAGGATATGCCCAGGTTATCCAGGATTCCGCCGTCGGATAAAAGCACGTTTTGTTTCCTGATGATGCCTTCGGTATCCTGAAATTCGTATGCCGTATCAATCGCCGGGAAAAATACCGGATGCGCCGCCGAGGCCGCTACAGCCCGGGCTACCGCAAGGCGGTTATCGGTAATACTGCCGAACCTCTCGCATCCTGATTTTTTATTGCCGAAACGGAAAATTGTCCCGGAGTGCAGGTCGCAGGAGTTAAAGATTACTTCCGCATCATTGCGCCGGGGTGAGGTTAAAAGCGTGCGGCCGAATAAATTCACGCGTAAAATATCCTCCAGCGCTGTAGTCCGGCTGCTCCAGCGGCGAAAAGGCGGCCGGATTTTAAAGATAAAATCGGGAGTCTGGTTGTAGTTGAAGTTTTGACGGCTGTGGCGAAGAAAAAAAGTGATAATTATCCGGGCCAAATCCGACAGCAGTGCGCCGGTTCCGGCGACAAGAAAGGTAGCGATCGTTGCGGCTGTCCGGGGCGGGTATAAAAGCAGCCTGCGGATAAGCCGGACGGCCAACCCTTTACGCAGTAATTGATAGACTCTTTTTTCAAACCCCTCGAAAGAATCCTGGCTGTAAGCATACATTGCCGCCAGTATCGCGCCGCCGGAAACCGCGGAGATCACTTTGACCCGCGCAAGTAAACCGTATTTTTTGAGGGCTTTAAGGCATCCGAATTGAAAAGCGATCGCCCGGATCCCTCCGCCGGAAAAACATAACCCGATATCTTTGGGGGCCATAGGCATTAATGCAGGGCAACAACCATGAGGTCGACTAAGCGGTCCATGGTTTTTAGATCATTGCTATTGAAAGTGACCGGGGAATTACGGGTCGTGCTAAGATTAACTACGCCCAAGGTGTCTTCCTTGAACTTGATCGGCAGCACCATGGAGGATTTAAGGTTGGGCCGGCCCAGATAACTGCGGATGCGGTTATCGCTGATCCGGTCATTGATTAAAAGCGAGGTCCTCTCTTTGGCTACGGTTCCGGAGATCCCCTCTCCGTATTTAATCCGGGCATTTTTAGAGATGGCCTCGGCGATGCCGCGGGAGGCAAAGATCGAGAGCTCTTCTTTGGCTTTATCCAGGAGCATAACCGAGCCGGCATCCGCCCCGGTGACCTGAAAGGCCACATCCAGGAATACTTTGAACAGGCGGTTGAGCCTTTCTAAATTCGCGGTATTGGCCATCTCCATCTGGGCGGTTAGTGTTTTATAGGCATGTTTGATTAAATAATTACCGACATCTTCGATTAATGCCACGACCGAGAGCATGGAATTAAAGGAAGAAAGTTTCACGTCAGTGATGGCGTTATAGAGTTCATTTAAATTCAAATTATACTGCTGGGCAAGTTGAACGTAGTCAGATTTCGGTTTATAGTTAATAAGGACGACCGGGCCGATGATGACATAAGCCAGCGGGGTTTGGGGGTCTAACTTTAAAGTGGCGATAAAATTGCGTAAACCGAATAAGCAGGTGTAACTTAAGTTTTGATCGGGGTTTTCCCGGCCGCCTAAAAATCCGGGCAGGCAGTTGGTGCATTCTTTGATTAAAAGCGGTGAGCCGGCGAGATATTCAGCGCATAAGTGCGGGGCGCCGCTGAATTTGGTCAGGGGGCGGCCGGCGGGATCCACGGTGCGCATGGGGATTTGGGTGACTGATGAGAAATTAGACTGGATCTCCTGCCACGCTTCTATCTCTACTAAATTCTTGAATTCAATATTCGCCACGATTAATTTTATTCGGGGACACATTACTTAATTCCCTAACTTGAGCTTTGAATTAAGTAATGTGTCCCCCGAATTATTTTTGTTTGTTTTTGAGTAAGCCAAAACGCAGCATCTTTTTATAAAGTGTAGTCCGATTGATCCCTAAGCTTTTAGCGGTTTCGTTACGGTTCCAGTTCATCGATTCCAGGGCCTTAATTAAGAGGTCCCTCTCCGGCTCCTGCAAAGCCTTTTTTAATTGACAGCCGGTTAACTCGGTTGAGGTTTCGACAGGGCCGGCAGTAAGTTTAGCGGCCCTTTTACTTAAGGTATCCGGAAAATCGGCAGGGGTAATGATACTATTCTTGCATAAAATAATCGCTCTTTCAATAACATTTTCAAGTTCGCGGATATTGCCCGGCCAGTCGCAATTAATCAGAATTTCCAGCGCTTCCGGCGAAACGCCGGTTATTTTTTTATTATTTTGTTTGGCGTGCCTCCTGATTAATTCATCCGCTAAAAGCGGGATATCCATTTTACGCTCCCGTAAAGGCGGCAACTCAATGGCGATAATATTTAAACGGTAATAAAGGTCCTTGCGGAATTTATTCTGCGCGATCAAGGTTTCTAAATCCTGGTTAGTGGCGGTGATCACCCGGACATCGACTTTAAGCGTATGGTTGTCCCCTACCCTTTCAAACTCTCCCTCCTGCAATACGCGCAGCAGCTTGACCTGCAAAGCCGGTGAAAAAGCATCAATTTCATCGAGAAAGATCGTGCCGCCGTTAGCCAATTCGAACCTGCCGGGCTTATCTTTAATTGCCCCGGTGAAGGCACCTTTGACATGGCCGAAAAGTTCGCTCTCCAGCAGGGTTTCAGTTAAGGCGCCGCAGCTGACCTCCACAAAGGGTTTATCTTTTTCGCTCTCGTTACATTTATGGATCGCATGAGCGACCAGGCGTTTGCCGGTCCCGCTTTCTCCGTGGATCAAGACAGTGGCGCGGGTATTGGCGATCGCCTCGATCAGCGCATAGATCTTACGCATCTTTTCATCGGCGCCGACGATACCCTGAAAACAGTCCCGCCGGTTTTCCAGGAGCTGTTGCTTAAGTTTAAGGTTTTCCTCCAGCAGATTTCTTTCCTTGATCAAGCGCTCCAGCAGGATTTTGATTTCATTATCAATGATCGGCTTAGTGATATAATCGTAAGCCCCCATCTGGATCGCGGCGACGGCGTTATCAATGGTGCCGTAACCGGTCATCAGGATCACCGGGACAGGGTTCTTCTGGGCTTTGATTTCTTTTAGCAGCTGCATCCCGTCCATATCCGGCATCTGGATATCGCTTAAAACAATGTCGGCTTTGGATTTTTTGAGGAGGTTTAATGCTTCTTTGCCGTTGGAGGCGCCGCTTGCGGTGTAGCCTTCTAAGGTTAAAAATTCACTTAAAGAGCGGCGGATGAGCGGTTCATCATCCACCACTAATACATGGATGTGTTGATGGTTATGCATGCTCTAAATTTTCTCTGGGGATTAAGACAGTAAACTCGGTACCGGTGCCCACCTGGCTTAAAAAGTTGATCTTGCCGCCGTATTTGGCGATAATTTCATGTGAAATCGCCAGGCCCAAGCCGGTGCCGTTGATAATACTTTTAGTAGTAAAGAAAGGTTCAAAGATTCGGCTTTGAACCTCTTCCGGGATGCCTTTGCCGCTGTCCTGGAACTTAATAATGATCATCTTATCGTCCAGCCCGGTGGAAATCTCAAGTTTTCCGCCATCCGGCAGGGCATCGATAGCGTTTTTAATAATATTAATGAAGACATGGGAGATGCCGAAATCAGCCAGGCGCGGCAGGTCGTTGCTTAAGTTTAAATTCACCCGGATATCGTGTAAAAGGATTTTATTCTTGAAAATATCCAGTGAGTCAATGATCAGTTCGTTGACGGAAAGATAGGTTTTGATTTTGCCGGCGGAGTTGACCTGATGGGAGAATGCCAGAAGCGATTTTGTGGTCTTGGCGATACGATTGAGGCCTTTTTTGATTTCGCTCAAGTATTCATGGGCGACCGTATCCAGGTTCATCTTGGTTAAGAGCATATTGGTGTAGCGGATGATGCCGTCCAGCGGGTTATTGACCTCGTGCACGATGCCGGCGGCAAGTTTTCCGACGGTAGCGTATTTCTCCAGAAGTTTTTTCTCCTGCTGAAATGCTTCTTTCTCTTCGGCGGTCCTTTCGGCGCTGGCCAGATTATCGGCGATAATGCAGGCGTAACGGCAAAGCATCACCACAAAGGCAAAATCCTTATCCGAAAACGGCTCGCAGTTGGATTTATCGGAGATGTTCATGATCCCCAGCAGCCCGCGGGGGCTTAAAAGCGGGATAGACATAAAAGAGTTGGTGCGGTAATGCTTGAACCCGTTGTGCTGGAAGCGTTCATCGATATCCAGGTTTTTAACCAATACCGGCTTCTGGGTGCCGGCGACTTTACCGGCAATCCCCTCTCCGATCTTTAAGCGGCGCTGGGCGATATTTAATTCA
>JAGVOR010000036.1 GCA_020052635.1 Candidatus Omnitrophota bacterium | reverse complement strand
TTTTTTTTATAAAGTATGGTATACTTGTATAAAGTAGTAATTAAAAGATAGAGACTCTTTAGGTAGACCAAGACCGCACAAAGGCTAGAAACGACTAACTTTGGGCGGTTTTTTATTTATAGGAGAATTTTATGAAAATTTTATTCGAAAATCTTGATATTGGCGGCTTGATTATCGCCTTGCCGATCATTCAGGGCGGAATGGGAGTGCGCATATCTTCATCTTCACTGGCTTCGGCGGTATCCAATGAAGGCGGATTAGGGGTGTTGGCGGCAGTGGGGTTAGGGGAGGAAGGCCCGGGGGATATCGATTTTAAAACCCGTTCTTGTGCGGCATTAAGGGAGATCATCCGGGAAACCCGGTTAAAAACTAAAAAGCCTTTCGGCGTAAATATTATGTGCGCCTTAACCGATTACGAGGCGATGGTCAATGTTGCCCAGGAGGAGGCGGTGGATGTGATTATTTCCGGAGCCGGGCTGCCGTTAAAACTTCCAGCCCTGGTCAAAAACTCCCATACCAAGCTTATTCCGATTGTTTCCTCAGGGCGGGCAGCTAAAATTATCTGTAGTGCCTGGTTGAGGAGGTATAACCGCCTGCCGGATGCCGTAATTGTCGAAGGGCCGCGGGCCGGAGGCCATCTCGGTTATAGCCGGCAGGAACTGCAGGATGAGAAGAATTTTTCCCTGGAGCGTATGCTTAAGGATGTGCTGAGCGTGACCAGAGAATTTGAAACCGGGAAAGCGCGTATTCCGGTGATTGCCGCCGGAGGGATTTTTGACGGAGCCGATATTGCCGCCGCGATTTTTTCCGGAGCCAGCGGGGTGCAAATGGCTACGCGTTTTGTCTGTACGCATGAATGCGATGCTTCCATAAAATACAAAGAAGCCTATCTGGCCGCGGAAGAAAAAGATATTGTGGTGATCGACAGCCCCGTAGGTATGCCGGGAAGGGTAATCTCCAATGCCTTTGTCAAAAAGATATGCTCCGGAGTGCGTACAAGTTTCAACTGCGCCTACCATTGTTTGTCTACCTGTATCCCCCATAAGGTCAATTATTGTATCGCTAAAGCCTTGGTCAACGCTTACCGCGGTGACCTGGATAATGGTTTTGCGATGTGCGGAAGCAATGCCTTTAGGATTAAAAAGATTGTTTCGGTTAAGGACCTGATGTTTGAACTAAAGACCGATGCCTGCCGGGGCTTAAGCGTTGTTTAAGGCAGGCGCGGCAGGCAGGCAGTAAAAGACGCGCGCAAAACCGGCGCGGGAAAGGAAGGCGTGGCGGATAATTATTCTTTCAAAAAACGCCAGCGGGAACTGGCGCAAAAAAAGAAAACGGAAGCTAAACTGCAAAGAAGGTTGGAAAAGAAAAACCCTCAAGCCCTCCAACCGGAAATTGCGGAAAACCAAACAGCAGTTGAACAAAAAGGAGAGGTAAATGGCATATAACGGTAAAGGATTCGGCGGCGGCGGATACGGCAATAGTTTTAAGGAGATGCATAAAGCGACCTGCTCGGAATGCAAAAAAGAATGTGAGGTTCCCTTTAAGCCCAGAGAGGACCGTCCCGTATACTGCAAGGATTGTTTTTCAAAACGCAAGAACGAATCGCGTTAAAGCTCAAGGCTTTAGGTAAATTTCCAATAAATAAACCTTGACAGATAGCATAAATGTGCTACCATAAAATTGTAGTGAAATTAGATTAGAACTCTTAGGCCGCAAGGATTAGGAATCTAGCCTTGCGGTTTTTGTTTTTCATCATTGTTTGCCCCGTTGGAAGTTTGAAATTCCGGAGGTAAAAGTGATCGGAGATTTCTAGCGGTTTACTATAAATTAAAAAAGAAGGAGGTAGCAAACAATGGTAAAAGGATCAGTGAAGTGGTTTAGTGATCAAAAGGGTTATGGTTTCATCACCCCTGAGAACGGTAAGGATGTATTTGTGCATCATAGCGCGATTCAGGGTGAGGGATATAAGTCTTTAGCTGAAGGCCAGCAGGTTGAATTTGAGATCTCGCAAGGCCCTAAAGGCGAACAGGCGACTAACGTCGTTAAGTTATAACCTAAAAAAGCCAAAAAAGGCCCGGCTCATTGCGATGCCGGGCCTTTTTTCTTTTTAAACGCCTGATTACGGTATTTCAGGCAGAAAGGCCTTTTATGCATACGGGAAAGATCAAGAAAATTATCAGCGACCGGGGTTTCGGGTTTATCAGCGATACGGACGGCCGGGAGGTTTTTTTCCACCAAAACGGAGTTTCCGAAGGTCAATTTATGAATCTTAAGGAAGAGATGCGGGTAGAGTTTGAAATCGAAGATAGTCCCAAGGGGCCGCGCGCCGTTGAGGTGCGTATTGCCGCCGCGCAATAAATCCGGCGCCTTTAAGTAACGGTCCAGCGCTTGATTTTGCCGGACGGGAAAGGACAGCGATCAAAAAAATAAAAACATCCTGTAAGGGTAGAAAATGCCGGTACCCCCACTGCAAGCAGATCTTAAGTATTTACAATCACGAAATATATTGTCATGCGCATCTGCGGCTGGGGAAGCCGCCGGTTAAAACTGCTTAAGGGATAGGAGAGATTTTCGGGTAACCGAAGAGTTTAAGGGCTTATGATCGCGCAATAGCGGTCATAAGCTTTTTTTGTGTTGCAATGCCCGTAACCGGGATATAAAATGCATTTATAGGTCAAGTATAAATAACTTAAAACTGAATCTGTAAGCCTGCAAGCAGAAGAGATGCCGGCTCTGATTAAACGATCGTGATGGTTACTTTTAAAAAATTTTTACTAATTTGTTCATTGGTTGTTTTATCTCTATCGCTCTATGGTTGCTCGACGATTTACAATCCGGCCACCGAAAAAAAAGAGTTTGTATTTATAGATACAGATTCCGAGATCGCCATCGGTAAAAGCGTACAGGAGGAGGTCTTGATTCAAAAAAAGCCCTCTAAAGACGCTGCGTTAGAGGAGAGGGTCAGGAGGATTGGCAGGCGTCTCGCCGCGGTTTCCGACCGCAAGGATCTCGAATATAAGTTTTATGTGCTTGAGGAAAAAGAACTCAACGCCATGGCTTTGCCGGGGGGATTGATCTATGTAAATAGCGGCCTGGTCAAAATACTGGATGATGATCAGCTGGCTTATGTCATCGGCCATGAAGTCGGCCATGTGGCAGCCAGGCATATTGCCAAAAAGATACAGGCGAATCTGACCTATCAGCTGATTTTTGCCATTGCTTCGGCGGGGATGGGCAGTGACCGTCCGGTTACCCGGAGTGTAGCGGTGGGGGTGGATACCGTTTATCAGTTAGCTTCTTTAGGGTATAGCCGCAAAGATGAGTACGAAGCGGATAAAATAGGGGCCAGGTATTCCTACCGTGCAGGTTTTGACCCTTACGGAGCCTTGACCGCGCTTGAGAAGATCAAGCAGGAGGAGGGGCCGAATTGGAAAGCTCTGGGGTATTTTCGCTCACACCCTTACGCGGATGAACGGATCGCCGCGTTAAAGAAATATATCCCGGAAATCAGCGCTAAAAATGATCCTTGACAAATAGGAACAATTACTATATAGTATTAAGTATGGTTAAAGATTCGGATACTTTAGAGGTTTTTCAACAAAAGTGTAAGCAAGGCAAGCTTAAGATTACCCCGCAGCGCATCGCCATTTATCAGTCCTTACTTAACG
>JAGVOR010000021.1 GCA_020052635.1 Candidatus Omnitrophota bacterium | reverse complement strand
TCCTCTCCTGCAGGAGCGTTATTTAAGGCATATCAATAAGCTGATCGAGCTTTCTCAAAAGGAGATGGAACGGACGAAATGGCAGCCGGAATTTCTCCGTCTGGCCCAGATGTATTTCGATAAGTTTACGCATGCCCGTAATACCTTCCAAAGCTATAACTCTAATTTGGTGTTGGCCTTTAAAAAATTCCAAGATTTAGGTAAATTAGAAATAATTACCTGCGGGGCGACGCATGGGTTTTTCCCGCTGATGGATGTCTGCCGTCCTTCGGTGCGCGCCCAGGTTAAGGTCGCCGCGGATCATTACGAAGCTAACTTGGGGCGCCGGCCACGGGGCATCTGGCTGCCGGAATGCGGTTATTGCCCGGGGCATGACGAAATACTTAAAGAAGCCGGAATCCGTTATTTCTTTACAGATTCTCACGGTATACTGCATGGTACCCCGCGTCCCAAATACGGAGTTTTTGCTCCGGTATATTGTAAAGGATCAGGGGTCGCGGCTTTCGGAAGGGACCTTGAATCTTCCAAACAGGTTTGGAGTTCGATTGAAGGTTATCCCGGAGATTACAACTACCGGGAATTCTACCGGGATGTGGGTTTTGACCTGGAGTTTGATTACATTAAGCCTTATATCCATCCGGACGGGGTGCGGATTAATACCGGTATAAAATATTACCGGATTACCGGCAACACTAACCACAAAGAAGCTTATGTTGCGCAATGGGCTAAAGATAAGGCGGCCGAACATGCAGGTAATTTTATGTTTAACCGTCAAAAACAGGCCAATTATCTTTTTGACCTGATGGGTAAAGCGCCGATTATCGTTTCGCCTTATGATGCTGAGCTTTTTGGCCACTGGTGGTATGAAGGCCCGCTCTGGCTGGATTTCTTATTCCGTAAAATTGCCTGCGACCAGGATGAAATAAAACTCATTACTCCTGCGGAGTATTTGGATCAGTATCCGCGTAATCAGGTGGTTACGCCTTCTTTTTCCAGTTGGGGTTATAAGGGATATTCGGAGATGTGGTTGCAGGGGAGCAATGACTGGATTTATCGCCATTTACATATCGCTTCTAACCGGATGACCGAGCTGGCCAAAAACAACCCAGCTGCTTCTGGCTTCCGGCGGCGGGCCTTAAACCAGGCCTTGCGCGAATTACTCTTGGCGCAGAGTTCGGATTGGGGATTTATTTTAGGTACCGGTACGCATACCAGTTATGCTGTCCGTAGGACCAAGGACCACCTATTAAGGTTTAGCCGGCTTTATGACGATATCAATTCCAATAATATCGACGGGAACTGGCTGGCAGACATCGAATATAAAGATAACCTCTTCCCGGATATAGATTATCAGGTTCATCAGTAGTATGCAGGATCATCCTAAAATCCCTAAGCATATAGCTTTTATTATGGACGGTAACGGCCGCTGGGCCAAGGCGCGTGGTTTGAGCCGCACTGCCGGACACCGTGAGGGGGTCAAGCGGGTAAAAGAGATCATTCGGGGTGCTTTTAATTTAGGGGTTGAGATTGTAACTTTCTTTGCTTTTTCGACTGAAAACTGGACCCGGCCCAAGAACGAAATTGCGGTGTTAATGCATTATCTGGATTATTTTCTGGACCGGGAGATTGAGCAACTGGATAAGAACAATGTACGCTTTACGGTGATCGGCCAAGGGGAGCCGATCCCTAAATACCTGCAGGCTAAAATTAAAAAGTCGCAGGAGAGGACCAGGGATAATACCGGCTTAAGGGTAGTTTTAGCTTTAAACTATGGCGGCCGCCAGGAGATTGTGGATGCCGCTAAAAACATAGCCCAGGACGCATTGAAGAAAAAAATAGATTTGGAAACTTTAGGTACAGACGGATTTTCGCGCTATCTTTATACCGCGGGTATCCCGGATCCGGATTTATTGATTCGTACCAGCAGCGAAATCCGTATCAGCAACTTTTTGCTTTGGCAGTTATCTTATACGGAGTTTTATTTTTCTCAAAAAAATTGGCCGGATTTCGGAATCGAAGAATTAAAAATTGCAATTAAGGAATATCAAAAAGGGAACCGGCGATTCGGAGGGTTAGAATGTTAGCGCAGAGGGTCTTGAGTTCGGCTATTTTGATCGGTTTGATTATTGGGGTGATCTTTCTGGATTGGTTATGCGCCCTGGTGGTTGTTTGTTTTATTGTTGCCGGATTGCTTGAATATTTTACGATGCTGGAAAAAAAGGGGATCAACAGCTACAAGTATTTCGGGATTGGCATGGGGGCAATTATTCCTCTTTCGATCATGCTGCGTTTTGAACCGACTAAGAGCTGGGAGCTGCTTTTTATCATTTTGGCCCTATTCTTTTTGATTTTGATGCAATTTAAACGCCGGGATAACTCCGGAGTGATTGTGGATATCTCTACGACTATTTTCGGCATTCTTTATGTTTCATGGTTTTTTAGTTTTTTGATCAAAATAAGATACTTGGAAGGCGGCCTGGGTTATTTAGGTGCTTTATTTTTGATCACTAAGGGCGGGGATATCGGCGCATATTTGATCGGGTCAAGATGGGGCCGGACGCCTTTGCTTCCGCGGATCAGCCCGAAGAAGACTGTAGAGGGGGCTTTGGGCGGTTTGGTTTTTAGCATACTGGGTGGCCTGGCATTTAAGCCGGCACTACCTTTCGATTACGGGCAGCTTTTGATTATATCTTTAGGTTTAGGGATATTGGGCCAATTAGGTGATTTATCCGAATCTTTGCTTAAGCGGGATTGCCAGGTCAAGGATTCCGGGAGCATTTTTCCGGGGATGGGCGGATTTTTAGATGCGATTGACAGTTTATTATTTTCCGCCCCGGTATTTTATTTTATTTTGGCGCGGTTGTAAATGAATCCCGCACCTTCTTTTTTATTTTGTCTTTAAGGCGCGGGTTTAATGCTCAATATACTAAAAGGTGTAAAGTGAAGAATATCGCAGTTTTGGGTTCCAGCGGCTCGATTGGCCAGAATACGCTTAGCGTAGCCAGGAGCCTGCCTAAACAATTTAAAGTCGTTGCCTTAAGCGTTCAATCGGACATTGTTAATTTAAAACGGCAAATCAGGGAGTTTAAGCCGAAGTTGGTGTGCGTGGCGGATCCTG
>JAGVOR010000179.1 GCA_020052635.1 Candidatus Omnitrophota bacterium | reverse complement strand
TATTCTTGCGCTTTAAGGGGGGTAAGGGCATTGCTACCAGTTTTGGGGTACTTTTAGGATTGGCTTTTAAGATTGAAGGCTTGAACTGGGTGGTCGGCTTATTGATCCTGCTCTGGTTGATGGTATTTTTAGCTACCCGGATTGTTTCCTTGGCTTCGATTTTGTGTGCCATCGGCCTGCCGGTTTTTTCTTTGCTCTTTAAGCTTCCCGCGCTTTTTATCTGCTTAAGCATCCTGCTTTGTTTCTTTGCCGTCTGGCGCCATAAATCGAATCTATCCAGAATCTTCAAAGGGCAAGAGCCGCGTTTGTATTTTAAAAAATCCGCCTAACCCATTTTTAGGTTATCAATCGATTCCTCCAACTGTAAACGCTTTCTTTTTCCGTTGAAATCCTATTGAATTGACATTTTTTTGCCTGCATACTTTAGTTGAAATCAGGTAACTGCCGGAAACGGTTCATCCGGCTAAACTTGAAGCTTAAGGCAAAAAATGAGAGATCTCTTATTTAAAAATCTGACATCTCCTTCCAGGGGAAGAAAAATTATCGCTAGCTCCGAAGTAGCAGATAAAGAAGGGGTGCATAGCGTAGTCCGCCGGCATTTTTCTTATATTGTTAAGCCGGTGTTGGCCCCGCAAGTTGTTAAGCCCCAACCCTATTTATATGTTTTAAAGGAGAGGAATACTAAGCTTAAGCGGGAACATTTTTTCTGTAAGGTAAAGGGGAGCGTTCTGGCGGTTAACCAGGGGAATTTCTACCTGATCTTGTTTGTCCATACTTTAAGCGTTGATCTTACGGCTTCGGTTAAATTAGGGCAAATTGCCGGTTAGTTTGAATAAAGATATTTATTGCCAGGCTTATTTTCGAGCCTGGCTTTTTTGTCGGCTGGTTTAAAGCTGCTTAATCAAAATAGACATCGATCTTTTTAATCTGGCGCGACCTGACAGCTTGCGCATAAAGAGAGGGGATCACTGCGGAATTAAAAACTATGGGTGTATTATTCTCCCAGAGGATAATTTTTTTGATTGTGCTTTGAGCAGTTTTTGTCCCGGGATAAGTATTTTTTCTTTTGGGATTATGGTAAGTAACTTTAATTTGGCTTAGGAAATTAAACGCGTATTTTCCCTGTTTATCGAATAACCAACCGGCAAGCTTCGGTTTAAAAGTTAAATTCAATTGGCCGTTTTTGTCCAGCCAGAAGGGGTTTAATCCTGTATTCATTGCCAGCCAGATATGCAGAAATTCTGCGGTCGAACCCGACAGCCTGGCGACAAATCCGTTTCCATGTAACCGCTTATCCGGGAAAGCGCTGCTTACCAGAAATGATGAATTTTCCAGGACGCTGCGTCCGTAGGTTTGCGGGTTGAGGAAAGGAACCAGGACATTTTTAAATTCCGCATAGAACTCTTCAGCCAGGTCGTTCTTTAGAAGTTCAAGAATATACTTATACTCCATGTGCAGCCAAATCGATTCATTCTCCAGCCATCCGGGGGCAAAAACCCGGCAACGCCCGATCTCCTCCGGCATGTTTTTTAATGATGCGGTAACTTTATACATTTTAAGCCGACGGTCGAAAAGATCGCTTTTTTTAGTTGCCCGGTGCAAAGCCAAAGCCGCTTTGGAGTTTTTTAAAAGCCTTAAGGCGTGCATTTGGCCTTCTAGAAACAAGGGGGTGCACTTTTGTTTGAATTTTCTGGGACGGATGAAATGATCCTTGATGACATCATATTCGGTAACTTCGTTAATGAAGTATGAATGATAGAGGCCGCAATTTTGGTCGAAAGCCTGGTTAATCCCGCGCTCAACCTTTAAGAGCGCGGCATTCAGGAAGTTAAGCAGCGTAGTGGTGGATAAATCAGTCAGTGCACCGGAAAAGCCCAGGCGGGTAAGTTGGCGGTAGTTTTCTTTCAGGGTGTTGCTTTTGTCCCAGTAGGCAAAAGGTTCCTCGGCCATCAAGCAGAAGAGTTGCTCGATCAAGCTGGCAATTTCTTCAGGCAGTTCCAGGTTTTTTGCCGGGCAATCCTCCAAAACATTCTTAATCATCAGCAGCAGGCGCTTTAATTCGAAGGTTTCGCAGGTGGATGAGCCAAAGAGAGCCGGTAAGCCGTTGAGCGAATCAAACCAGTTAGGCTTGTTAGCTTCCATCTCAATGCCGACTCCAAAGGGATCTAAAGAAGCTAGTTTTACGGCCGCCAGGCAAAACAGCTTAGTCATCAGGGTGGTATAGAAAATTTCTCCTTCGCCGTGGTTAATCCTGGAGACATGCGGGTTGACCGGCCGTTTACGCAAAAGTTCTTTTTTTGCGCCGTCTAAGACAAGAGAGTGCAGCTGGCGGGGTTGGCCGTTATAAAGTACATATTTTTCGGATCGCGGCCTGACCGTTTCGGTATTATCGAAGAAAGTAAAAACTCTTTTGCCCAAAAAAAGCTCTTTGGTTTTTTCCGGATAAAGGGCTAAATACCTGTCGATTAAATCAAGATTGTAAGTCCAATGGTCGGTCCAGAATCCTTCGCCGTGATCGGCCTCCTGAATCTTTTGGGCGCTGGAAAGCACCAGATCCAGAAAATTATCATAGGAACTATTCAGGGAGATTTTGTTTTCTTCGATAAAAAAGATCAAATCTCCCGGGCTAAAGGGTTTTTTCAGAAAGGGGGTTAATTTATCAATAGCCGGCTCTTTGGCCACCTGGGCCAGGAGCTTCTGTAAATTTAAATTCTCCCGGATCAAGAAACTTTCCGGTTTGACAACCAGCGGGTTAAAACCGTCGGTTTGGATTAGATTCATGAAAAAGATAATATTTTCATCGAGAATCTGAGGGTTAAACCAGGTATCGTTGCGGCGGTTCTGGTTAGTGTCCCGGTAGTTTCCGTTGCCTTGCGATAAGTAGGTGGGCTGCAGCTGGAATTTATTATAATCTCTTTCTAGGTCGCCGTGTTTACGGGAATAAAGATAGAAAACCGCCCCGGATTTAAAAACTTCCGGATAGCCTCCCCGCATGATATTATCCAGGTAAGTTTGTCCGCAGTAAAGGTCAAATTCTACGTTTGAGCTTTTAGTCAGGATATCGTTCTTTAGTTTTTCGGCGAGTTCACGATTTTGGCTTCTTTTGTCTTCAAGGTAACCGGGAAGGATAATTTTTTTGACTGAATCATTGAGAGTTTTGGTATTGCGGG
>JAGVOR010000155.1 GCA_020052635.1 Candidatus Omnitrophota bacterium | reverse complement strand
CGCTCATGATATTCATAATAAAGACGGGCACCCGCTAACTCCTCTTTTACCCGCTTGGGATTAACCGGTGTAGCGATCAGTTGAGAACGGGCATGCCGGATTCCGGTTGAGCCTGAACCTTTACCGTAATTTTTAAAAACCAAAACATATTTTAACCGGGTATCTTTCTCTAAATCCATAATCCGATCGGCATAACAATTAAGTACCAGGGTAATTTGCTCTTCGCTTAAATCTGCAAGGTTGGCGATATGCTGGTTAGTTTCGATAATGATCTCGTGGGCGCCGATGCCGTTCATTACGTCATAGATGCCGTTGCCGCAGCGGTCGAGATCTCCTTCAACTCTTAAAAAAGGAGCGATACTGGGGATGACGCGCAAATCCCAGCCCGGTTCATTACGCGTAGAATTACGCGGACGGATGGCATAAATTTCAGGAGGAGTCTTCCCTTCCCTGCCCTCGCAAAATGGGCAAGCAGTATGATCCTCCGGCTCTTTAAGCTTACCGACAAACTGGTCCGGGCGGCGCGCCCGTTCGGTGGAAATAATTACCCAACGGCCTATAATCGGATCTTTTCTTAGTTCTGGCATAGAAAATAATTATAACAGAAGTCTCGTAAGTTGCAACAAATTTATATTAGCCCGTCATTGCGAGCCCGCCAAAGTTTCAGTGGCGGACTCGCAATGACACAAGCTATTTATCTTTCCCTAAGGTTTCTCCGGCAACCAATTTGTGGCCGCTGATAAAATTTTTAGCCAACATGCGTTTGCCCCCTTCAAGCTGCAGCTCTTTAATCTCCAGAAAACCCCTCCCGCAAGCTACAACAATCCCGTGCTCATCAGCCCGGATCACCTCGCCGCAAACAGGCTTATGGCCGGGAAAAATCGGTAAAACCTGAGCGGCAAATATTTTAAGCATTTTTTTACGATAACTGGTAAATGCCCCCGGCCAGGGAAGCACGCCCTTAATTTGATTATGAATATTTACCGCAGAATTATTCCAATCGATTAAGCCGGTATCTTTCTTCAGTTTAGGCGCATAAACGGCTTCTTCTTCCTGCTGCTCGACTAAACGATAATCGTGTTTTTCAATCGCCGCCAGGGCATCGATTAAAAGCTGCGCACCGCAAATACTAAGCTTACCCTCCAGGGTAACCGCGGTCTCCTGGTCTTGAATCTTAATTTCCTGCCGGGCAATTGAAGGGCCGGCATCCATCTTGGCCACCACATACATAATCGTCACCCCGGTCTTTTTATCCCCGTTCATCACCGCCCAGTTAATCGGCGCGGCACCACGGTACCGCGGCAAGAGCGATGCATGGATATTAATCGGCATCAATCTGGGAATATCCAATACTTCTTGCGAGAGGATCTGGCCATAAGCGACAATCACAAACAGGTCGGCATTTAAACTTTTCAGGAATTTTACGCTTTCCTGATCATTAACATCCTCCGGCTGAAAAACCTTTAAGCTTCCCAAGAGTGCGGTATTTTTAACATCCGTAAACCCTACTTTAAGATGCCGGCCTTTCTTTTTATCCGGCTGGGTAACCACGCAAAGCAGCTCATGTTGGCTTTTGATTAAAGCCTCCAGGGGTAAAACCGCAAAATGTGCACTGCCGAAGAATACGATTCTCATGAGATTAAAAAGATAACAGTAGGTAGAAGGTAGTAGTTAGAATTTAGAATTAGTCCCCGTGGCTGAAATGAGCCCATTCAGCATCTTACCTATCTCTCTACATTCTACCTGCTTTAATCTACAACTATACTGGGTCTACATCGACCGTCACTATTATACCCGAAAAATGCCCGTCCTTTAAGTGTAATTTCAGGAAGCGACCGGCTGCCTCCACGTTTGCCGTGCGGATTAATATCTGATAATAGAAATTCCCTCTTAATTTTGGAGGTTGGCCGGGATGCAGCCAAAGGAGTTTTAAACTGCCCGTCTTGATTTTATTTAACCTTTGAAATAAATTCTCCGCCGCAGCCTTAACTTTATCCGCATCCTTGCCCCTCAATCTCAACATAATCATATGGCCAAAAGGCGAGAAATTAAGCTGCCTGCGGGTTTTAAGCTCAGGCTTTAAAAAAAGCTCCGGGTCATTCTGAACCAAAGACTGTAAACAATGATGATTCTGATTAAGGCTTTGGATAATTACTTTGTGCGAAGTTAAATTAATTATCCCGGTGAGCATAAAATATGCTTTTTCTGCTGCCCGAAAATCTATGCGGTTTAACAGGTCATCCATCCCCAATACCCCGATTAAATCAAATCTTTGGTCTCCCAGATTAGTTAATGAACCGGTTGAGACCACCATCTCCTGTCCCAGACGGGCCTGGGGGAAAATCCTGGCCAATTCGCTTTCGACCTTTTCGGTTCCTAAACCGAAATATTTAATGTAGCCGGCTTGGCAGTGCGGACAAATTTCAGGCACCGGCATTTTAAAATTGCAATGGTGGCATTTTAACTGGCTGTCATCGAAATGAAATACTAAATTTAGATTGCAACGGGGGCATTTTAAAGATTTTCCGCAATTATGGCAGGCCGCCATCGTGGCAAAACCCCGGCGATTAACCACAACCAGCACCCTCTTTTTTTCCGCGAGAGTTAATTGAATCGCATCCAGTAAAAACTTGGAAAAAATCGGCTTACTCTTTCTTTGGGCATAAGCCAGGCGGCGTAAATCAATCACCTTCACCAGCGGGTAAGCTGACTTTGGCGGGATCACTTCCAGGGATAACCGGCCTTTTTGCAAAAGATAGAAATCCTCTAAAGATAAACTGTGGCTGCCTAAAATAAGTTGTGCCCCCTGGATTTGACTGCGGATCAAGGCAACCTGGCGGGCGTGGTAGTGCGGAGACTGCTCCTGCTTATAAACCTGATCCTGCGGCTCATCGATAATAATCAGTCCCGGATTTTTTACCGGCGCAAAAATACCTGAGCGCAAACCGACCGTAACACAACAATCAATGCCCCTAATTTTATTCCAAATTTCTAATTCTTTGGGCTGTTTACGGAAAACCACAAAAGGTTGAACGCTTAAGCTTTCCTGGATAGCTTTAGATAATCTGTCCAGGGTTGCTAAATTCGTACATAAAATAATTACTGACCGCCCGGCGGCTAAAGTTTCTTTTGTCTTGTTCAGATAAACCGCTGTCCGGTCAAACCCCCGGACAAAAATAGGCGGTTCTTCCTTAGGATGAGCTAATGACCGCTCGGTTAAATCCTGCGGGTCAGTATTTTTAATTTCCTGTTTGATTGCTTTACCCCGGCGCAATTCCTCCGGAAGCGCCGCCTCAATCGCCTCCCCCCAGGAGCAACCATAATATTGCGCTATTTTTTCCGTCAGCAACAATAACGGTTCATCCAAAAGCGGCTCATCGTCAATGAGTGAAATAACCTCTTTAACTTTCTTTATTTTAGTCTTACTGCTTAATTCAACCACGTAGGCGACTTCTTTTTTATTGCGGAAATTTACCCAAACCCGGCAGCCAACTTTAATTTCTCCTTCTAAACTGGAGCCCGCCGTATAATCAAACGGCCCTTCAAGCGGCAGCCCCAGAACAACTTTAGCGTATAACACTAGCCAGCTCCTTGAGGGCAAAAGGCTTCTGAATTTCTCTGATGCTTTGCCTTAAAGCGTCAATTTTTTGCGGGTTATTTTTCAAATCCAGGACATAATCCCTAATCTCCCGGATATTTTTAGGGCTTACTCCGATACCATACCGTGCTAATGCTTCAATGTTAGCTGTTTCCTGCCCGGGGATAGCACTGATAAACACCACAGGCAACTCCATAATCAAGACTTCGGTAATCGTTGAACCTCCGGGTTTGGTAATAATCACCTGGGAAACTGCCATCAACTCCTCGGCATTCGAAATAAAGCCAAAAACCTTGACGTTCTTCAGGTCCATTTTAATCAACCGGCGATAAAGCTTTTTATTGCCGGCACAAACTACCAATACCTGGCAATCTTGATGCAGGATTTTCGCAATCTCCTCAAGCGGCCCCAAACCAAATGAACCGGTCATTAAAAGTACGGTAAAATTTTTATAGTCGATACCTAACTTATGGGCTAAAACCCGCCGGTCAAAATGCCGGATGAATTTCGGGTCAAAAGGCAGCCCCAAAACACTGATTTTTTCAGACTCGACCCCTTCCAGCATCAGCCTGGCTCTGGTAAAATCCGAAGCCACAACATATAAATCCGTGGCCGGGTTGATCCAGAAAGGGTGCACATCGTAATCCGTAATCAACGTAATGATTTTCGAGGTGATTTTGTTTTTTTTCTTTAAATCAGCAGCTAATTCCGAAGGCAAAAAATGCGTGGAAATAATTAAATCCGGGTTTTCCTTCCGGAAATAACGGATCAACCCTTGACAGTTGATAAAATTGATCAGGCGCGCAAGCAAGCGGCTGATCGGACGTAAAATTTTCGAATCCGTTACCAAAAAGGCCCAATGCCAAATCCTCGTGGCATATTTGATCAAAAAAGAATATCCTTTGGTATAATCAAACTTAAAGATAGCGTTGGTTTTATCCAAAGCATCCAAAAGGACAAGCTCCAAATCCGGATCATGTTCTTTTAAGTAGTTATAGACGGCCTCGGCGGCCCGGCGATGACCGGCACCGGCGGAGGCATGAATAATTAAAACTTTCATCCCGCACCTTCCTTATATTTAATTTAATAAACTTTGTAACTTTAACCTTAGATCAATTGGAAAATGCGGGGTTCATCCCTCACCTTCCTAGCCGTTAACCATTTAATCCCTACTCCATTTACATTATTATAAAGAAGGTGCGGGATTTATGATTAATTTTTTAATTTAGTTAGAAATTTAGCCGCCGCCCACAGATCATTAAATACAAAATCGGCTTGGGCCTGCCAGTTCTTGCGATTGGAAAGCTTTTCTTTACCGCTTAATACTAATATCGATTTGCATCCGGCACTTTGCGCGGTTAATATATCGCGAAGCGTATCACCGATAAAATAGGCATTTTTTAATTCAAATTTGAATTTTTTGGCGGCCAGTCTTAACAGCCCGGGCTTTGGTTTACGGCAAGAACATCCGGCCTCTTTGCGGTGAGTACAATAATAAACCTGATCGATCTTACCCCTCTGCTTCTGGATCTCTGCGACCATTTTTAGCGTGATCCGGTCTAAGGTTGTTTGGGCATAAATCCTGCGGCCAACGCCTGCCTGATTGGAGGCGATAAAAATTTTATAACCCGCCCCCGTCAATAAAGCGATCGCTTGCTTTGCCCGAGGCAGGAACCTGAACTTTTTAAGAGAGGTAACATATAGCCTGTCCCCCGGATACTTATTAATTACCCCGTCTCTATCTAAAAAAACTACTTTCATATTCATCGTTAACCGGCTTTATTCTTTTCTTTAAGGTTCCTGCGCATCTCAAGAAACTTAACATAACTTAATATCTGATAAAGCGTATCAAAGAAAGCGATCACAAACCCGTACATTCCGTCTTTATACGCTTTCTTCCGCAGGTATCTCCTAAAAAAACGGTCTAGCGCACGCCAGCTCGCCCAAACAAGCGTCATTTTACGGCCGGTTTCCAGCCATTTGCGCGCCTCCAGCGTCGATTGACGGTTGACGCTATTTAAAAAGTGCTCCAGATCCGGATAACCCCGGTGAATAATATCGGATTTTAAATGGCCGCATTTACCTTCAATAAAAGCCCGGGGATGCACCGGAGCCTCTTCATATTTAAATTTATCTTTTTGAAAAAGGCGCACTTTGGAGGCTGGATACCAGCCGCCGTATCTTACCCAGTAATTGCTGATAAAATTACGCAAGGGAATATCATACGCGGCAAACGCATCCGTTGTAATCGCCTCTTCAATCTCTACCTTTAATTCCGGAGTAACTGTTTCATCCGCATCTAAGCTTAAAACCCAAGGGTTTTTGGCCTGGGCATAAGCCCAGTTACGATGCTTACCCTCGATATCCATTTTCCGGAAAAAAAGTTTAGCGTTATGCGTTTTGACGATCTCCGCAGTCCTGTCCGTGCTCTCATCGTCCACTACGATTATTTCATCCGCCCATTTTACCGAATCGAGGCAGGCACCGATACAAGATTCTTCGTTTTTGGTTAAAATTACTACCGACAATTTAGCCATGCATAAGCTCCTTTACAGATTGAATAAT
>JAGVOR010000175.1 GCA_020052635.1 Candidatus Omnitrophota bacterium | reverse complement strand
GATAGAATATAACTTTCTTGTAGAAGATGAGGGATGCGATTTTTAAACAAAAATGACCGGACAAACTGATCCTTCTGCGTTCTCCCGAAGGAAGCAAGAGAGCTGCGAAGGAAGGGTAACTGTACTATTCGTATAGCTAGCCATCTTTAGAAACAAAATCTTTCCGCAGTCAACCTGGAGATTATCGAAAAATTACGGGAGCGCAACGTGCGCAAGGTTGTTCCTTTGCATTGTACCGGCAAGGGTGCGACCAGGATGATGCTGGAAAGGTTTGGCTATGGGTTTATGCGGGCCAGGGAAGGGGAGGTAATAGATTTGTAATTAGGTTTGTGTTTAAGCCTTGTTGCGCGGTAATAAATATTGCCAAGCAGGATACTCTTGTATATTATATAAAAAGTTAGTAACCATGGATAAAAAGGAGGATAATAATGAAGCGAGCATGTATTGGTTTTGCAATTCTGGCGTTGTTAGCAGTGTCTTTAACTTCGGCGTTTGCGGGTGGAGATAAGGTGCGCGGTGAAAATGGCCAGGGAGATGTTAATCAGGTTAATTTCGATGCCCAAGGAAACCAGAATTAACTTATCCAGATAAAAATATTTTATTATAAAGCCCTGCAAGTAATAGCGCAGGGCTTTATAATTATTAAAGGGCCCCGCAGCAGCGTTTTTCCTTGTTAAGGGCGATAAATTAGCTATAATACATAATTATAAATATATAGAGGATACACGGCGTTTTATGCGAGATGCTGCAATTTAAATTAAGAGAAAATGACCGGAAAATGCAGAAAAAATTAATTTTTCTTTTTTCCGCTAGCTTAGCGGCACTCTTAATCGGCTTAGTCCAGGCAGAAGAGGTAGAATTAACCAGCCTTTCCGGTGAGGCAGAGATTATGCTTTCAGGAGAGAGCAGCTATGCTACAGCGGAAGAGGGAATGAAGCTGGAAGCCGGTGATTCTATACGCACTCCCAGCGGCTCTAGTGTTGAGCTTTCCTTTAATGATGATAATACCAATCTTGTACGTTTAAGCGAAAATACCCAAGCCCATATTTTGCTTGAAAATGAGGAAAAAATATATATGGCCTCCGGAGAAATTTTCTCCTCGGTTAGTAATCTGAGAGGGGGTTCTTTTGAGATCCGTACCCCGACCGCGGTATCCGGGGCCAGAGGCACGGACTGGGTGACTTCGGTTACCTCCGAAGGCACCGAGATAGAAGCGATCGACAGCCAGCCTTATGTGCGGCATATGGAATCAAACGGCAGTTTCTCCCGCCAAATTACCGTGATTAATCCCGGCCAAATGACCACCGTGCAAAAGTTTAAGCCGCCTGCAACTCCTCGTCAGATTCCTCAAGCGCGCCGGGAAAAATGGCAGGTTTTAAAACAGGATGTCCGTAAACGCGGGGTGGATGCAGTACAAAAAAGGCAACAGCGTCCGGTTTTTAACCGGCAGAAATTTTTGGAGAGAAAGACAGGCGGCGCCCAGCCAGGGGGTTATCAGGGCGGACCGGGTGGCCAGGAGAAGCGGCCGCTGCGTAGCGGTCAAGGGTTTGATCAAGATAAACCCGGGCCGCAGGCAGAAGCAAGAAAACTTGGTGATCCATATAAAAATAAATCACAAGGCAGGCCAGGAGAGTCAGGAATACAACCAGGTACGCCAGGCCAATTCCCTGAAAAAAGATTAGGCGTTCCTTATAGTAATCAAGGCCAAGGGCCGGATAAAAAAATCGGCCATCCTCAAGGTAAACCGGGGCAATTACAGGATAAAAAATTCACTCCTGCTCAAGGCAACCGCGGACCCCATAAACAACCCCAGGGGAAGATGGGTTTGCCGGATGGCAACAAAGGCGCAGGCGCATCCAAAGGTAGCGGCCCGCGGCCCGGGGTAAAGCGTTAACTAAATATGCCTATCTCTTTTACCTTAGATAAAAATATCCCCGCAGATCTAAAAAAAATAAATCCCTTAATTAAATCAATCGCCAAAAAAGTCATGATCTTGACTAAGTCGGAAGATGAGTCATTCAAGATCAAACTGGCTTTGGAGGAGGCCCTGACTAATGCCATCCGCCACGGAAATAAATTTAATCCCCGCCTTAAAATCCGGGTCCGCATTAAACTTAGCTCTAAAAAAGCCCTGTTTGATATATGTGACCAGGGGCAAGGGTTTGATTACCGCAAGCTCCCTGATCCTACAGCCAAGGATAGATTGTATAAACCTTCCGGCCGGGGGGTGTATCTAATGCGTAAGCTGATGGATAAAGTAGAATTTTATCAGCGCGGCCAAGGCGTAAGAATGGAGAAATGTTTTAGCGGCCAATGAAAAAATTCTTTCCCTATTTTCTGGTTGTTTTGTGGTTGATTTTTATTGTGATTAGCGTATGCGCCGGCATCTTTGAATTTCAAGAAATGTTGGCCTATGATTTTCTCTTGCGCCATCGTCCCACCCAGCAGGTTAATCCGGAGATTGTGATTATTGAGATATCCGATGATACTTTAAAAGGCCTGGGCCGTTGGCCGCTACCCCGGGATTATCATGCTGATTTAATTGAGATTTTAAGTAAAAATGGATGCCGCTCGATCGTTTTTGATATACTTTTTAGTGAACCATCAGGCGCAGATGTTCGATTAGAGCTGGCGATGAAAGAATCAGGCCGGGTATATTTGCCTTTTGCCTTTAGATTAGAAAATAAGCGGGGAGAAGCTGTTGCTCAAGAGGTTTTAGGCGGAGTAACCGATACCTTAAAGAGCGCGGTTTACGGAGTGGGGCATATAAATATTTTTGTTGATAACGATGGAAAGTCTCGGCGCCTGCCGCTTTGGGTAAAACGAAATGATCAATCTTGGCCGGCTTTGGGTTTTTTGGCCGCTGCTCATTATTTAGGTAAGGAGCCTGCTAGTATAGCCGTGCCTTTTGATCTTCGTACAGGCATCTGGGTAAATTATCCTGGAGCCTGGTTAAAAACCTTCCGACATTTTTCTTATTTAGATATAATTCAGTCCGCCGCCGCAGCTAAAAAAGGTGAGGTTCCCCGGCTGGAGTTGAGCCTTTTTCGGAATAAGATTTGTTTCATCGGCCTGACCGCCGCCGGAACATCCGACTTCCGGGCTAACCCGGTTGATCCGGTCTATCCGATGGTCGGCACGCAGGCCAGTATCTGCAATAGTATTTTACAGGGCGCCTATATCCGCCGGCTAGGGAACTTTTTGAGGGTGTTGATCAATTTTATGCTTTTCTTTATCGGGCTCTGGTTGGCTTTAAAGTTGGCTCCGCTTGTGGCTTTTGCCTGCTCTTTTTTGTTGGCGGCGGGTTATATTTTTACGGCGCAAGTTTTATTTAATATTCGCGGCGTATTTTACGATATTTTCTTTCCGGTTTCGAGCTTAATTTTTGTATATTCCGGGGTGTTGCTGGTTAAATTCTTCCGGGAGGTCCAAGCAAGAAGGCTAATGGAGAAAGAATTAGAGATTGCCGCTCAAATCCAGCGCAATTTTCTCCCTGCGGATTTAGGTGATCTCGGTGAGCTTAAACTGCGTTTATTTTTACAGCCGGCAAAATTCGTCGGCGGTGATTTTTATGATGTGATCCTTCTGGATGAACACCGTTTTGGGATTTTTATCGCTGATGTCAGCGGTAAAGGTATCTCGGCGGCTTTGATCATGGCTAAGGCTATTTCGTTGCTCAGGATTTTGGCCAGGGATGCTCTTGACCCCGGAAAGCTTTTATCGGTTTTAAGCAGCCATTTAAAGTCGGATCTGGATAGCCGCTTTATTACCGGCCAATACCTGATTATTGACCTGCGGGATTATTCATTTATCGGTGCAAGTGCCGGCCATCCGCCGCTTATTTTCTTAAGCCGGGGCAGTGGCCGGATAGAGGAGTTGATCCCTGCCTCCGGTCCGCCGCTGGGGTTGGTAGATAATTTTTCTTATACGGTGGTCAAGGGGCAATTTTTACCCGGAGATAAAATATTTATGTATACTGATGGTTGGATCGAAGCCCGTGATAGCCAGGGCAAAGAATTCGGCGCCTTGCGCCTTAAAGAAGTTTTAAGCCGGTTGACGGATCAAGGGATTGATAATTTGCTGGCGGCACTAAAACAAGCGTATGAGGCGCATCGCGCAAGAGCATTACAGCATGATGATCTAACTGCGGTGATTCTGGAGCGTAAATAAGAAAGGAGCTAAACTATGGCTTTAAAGATTAGTGTGATGTCTAAAGATGACGGAGTAGTTATTTTGTGTCTAGTTGGTTCTTTGGATACCGAGACCCATACCGAGTTGGAAGTTAGGGGCAGGAAGGAGTTGGATAAAAGTCCAAAAGGGATGATCCTTGATTTTAAATCTTTGGATTATATCAGTAGTATGGGGATCAGTGCGCTTTTGTTATTGCAAAAACAGGCCCAAGTTCGGGGAGTAAGCTTGGTCGTCACCAATATCCCGCCGCAGATCGATGAGGTATTTAAGATCGTCAAGGCCTTGCCGCAGGAGAGTATCTTTGCCAGCATGGAGGAAGCGGATCGCTATCTGCTGGGTATTCAGAAGAAGATCAAGGAGGATCAGCAATGAGGGCTTGGATAAGATAGTGGATATCTTCCCCCCCCCTTCGAAGGGGCAATCAAAGAAGATCCGGAGCCCTTCGTTCACCTTGAAGGTTAAGCGCAAAGAGTGGTGAGCAAGGATCTGACCAAGCTGGTCCTGTATTATAAAACTTATGAAAATTCCGCTTGGAAGATGATCGATTTGAAGAAATTTGACCTAGCGCCTGGGTTCCTCAAAAGTCCCTGGCCATCGATGATCAGCAGCTGCAGGTTATCGATGTCAGCGGTAAAATGCTTGTTATTGATTAAAAAAGGATAAATGTTCAAAAATAGCATTAAACAATTATCGGCACGATTAAGGCCATTTGGCAGAGGGGGTATGAAATCCGCGCCTAAAAAGGCGGGGAAGATTCCGGAAGTAAATATTCCTTTTTCTGTTCTGAATAATATCCCTCTGGGTATTTACATGGTTAACCAGGGATATGAGATTGAGTATGTTAACCAGAAACTGGAGGCGGATTTTGGCCCGGTCGCGGGAAAGAAGTGTTTTGCGTATTTTCACCAGCGCACAAGCCCTTGCCCCTGGTGCAAGAACCGGGAGGTATTTTCCGGGCAGGCGGTGCGCTGGGAATGGTATTCAGAGAGGACCAAAAGAACTTATGATTTGATCGATGTGCCAGTTAAAAATCCGGACGGAAGCGTTTCTAAGTTAGAGATCTTCAATGATATTACCGACCGTAAGCAAGGCGAGGAAGAATTAAGAGCTTTAAATGAAAAAAATACCTGGCTGATCGACTCGTTGAATAAGGTTCCTTCTTATGTTTATATTAAAGATAGGAATTCCAAATATATCTATGCCAACGATCTTACCCTTGAGTTGTTCCAGTGCGGCAAGGATGATTTACCAGGCGCTGCAGATAATAAATTTTTTCCGGTTGACACCGTAAAAAAATTGAGAGAGATTGATCTGCGGGTGCTTAGCGGTGAGACTACCGAGGAGGAGATTGAAATTAACTATGAATCTAAAACCGTCTTTTTCCTGGAAAGAAAATATCCCCTGCGCGACAAAAACGGCAGTATCTACGGTGTATGCGGGGTTTCTACCGATATTACCGAACGTAAAAAACTGGAAGAGGGCCTTAAGGAAAATGAGATCCGGTTTAGGTCGGTGGTAGAATCATCTCCGTATGGGATCATTATTTCAGTTGGCCGGGATGAAAAAGTAGAGTATCTGAGCCAGAAGTTCAGTGATTTATTCGGTTATACGCTTGAGGATATTCCCTCTGTTTCTGCCTGGTGGCCGCAAGCCTATCCGGATGAAGGGTACCGGAGTAAAGTCCGTCCGCTATGGGAGAAGATTGTTGAAAGCTCGCTCCGGAATAAAAATGAGGCGGAGCCGATAGAAACAAAAGTTGTCTGCAAGGATGGTACGGAAAAACATGTCCAGTTCACGTTCACACACGCCGGAAAGAAAAATATCATCTTTTGTATTGACCTGACGGCGCGCAAAAAGATAGAGGATGATCTGCGGGCTAACAAGGGGCAGTTGTCCAATGCCCTCACCATCGCGCACCTGGGGCCGTGGGAGTATGATGTGGAAAATGATATCTTTACGTTCAACGACGCTTTTTACGCGATTTTCCGTACGACGGCGGAAAAGTCCGGCGGTTACACTATGCCTGCGGCCGAATATACCAGGCGTTTTCTGCATCCCGAAGACGGACATTTAGTCGCGATAGAGACCCGTAAGGCGATCGAAACCCAGGATCCTTATTTCAGCAGCTCGTTGGACCACCGGATTATCTATGCCGACGGTGAGATCGGCTATATCAGTGTGCGTTTTTTTATCATTAAAGACGAAAACGGCAGAACGATTAAGACTTACGGGGTTAATCAGGATATTACCGAACGCAAAAAACTGGAAGAACGACTGCAGAAAAGTTTGCATGAAATGGAAACATTTTATAAGGTGAGTATGGGCAGGGAAGAAAGAATTATAGAATTAAAAGAGCGCGTGCAGGAGCTGGAAAATAAACTGAAAAGCAAGAAGTTATAAATCATAACCTAAATCAGCCGTTGTCCCTCAGAAACAGCCTTTTTAATATCGTAGTGGCAAGCCATAAACATTCCGAAGGAGCTAATCTGAAAGATTAATATGAAACATGACGCTGAATACCTGATTTTGGGTGCCGGCCTCACCGGCCTGGCCTGTGGTTTAGAGCTGGTCCGTAAGGGGGCGAAAGTTATTCTTCTTGAACAGGAGGATGCTGTTGGTGGCTTAAGCCGCAGCTTAAATAAAGATGGTTTTGTTTTCGATTTCGGCGGCCACCGCTTCCTGCCGAAAAATAAAAAAATAGAACATTTTGTCAGTCAGTTATTTAACGGCAACGGCATGATCACTGTAGATAGAAAGAGCCAGATCTACATTAAGGATAAATTCCTGTCTTATCCGCCTGACCCCCGGGATGTTTTGCAAAAATTCGGGTTTTTTACCTGCGCCGACTGCTTGGCTAAAGGGATTTATGCCCGCCTGCGACACGGAATTAGAAAAGGGCGTGAAGATTCGCTTAAGGATTGGCTATTAAACAGGTTTGGGTCCAAACTTTATGAAATTTATTTCGGGCCGTATTCCGCCAAGCTTTGGGGGAGAGAGCCGAAAGAGATTTCGGCGGATTGGGCCGGCCAGCGCATCTCGGTCTCAAGCATCAGCATGGCGCTGCGGCATTTTGTTTCCTCAAACCATCCGGCAACATATGCCAAAAATTTCCTTTATCCTAAGGGCGGTATCGGCGAGATTGCCCGGCGTATCTCTAGCTCCATTCAGGAAGGGGCAGGTGAAATTTTCTTACAGCGTAAGATTAAACAGATTATTCGCTCTTGCGCAGGGCTGTTGGTCAAAACCAGCGGCCCGGGTCAGCAAGAGGGAGAGTTTCTGGCTAAAAAAATTATTTCAACCATTCCTTTGGATGATTTTATCCGCAATTTCCAACCGAAGCCTCCGGAAAAAGTAATCTCTGCCGCAAACCGGCTTAAATACCGTTCGCTGCGTTTTTTAAACCTGATTATTAAGGGCGCGCGCATTACCGATAACACCTGGATTTATGTCCCGGAGAAAAAATATATCTTTTTTAGGATCCAGGAACTTTTAAATTGGCATCCGGATAATTGCCCGGAAAAAACTACTTCGCTGACTCTGGAGATTGCTTGTGATAAGGGGGGCGTATTCTGGCGGATGCCGGATGAAGAGTTATTCCGTCAATGCATCAGGGATTTAGAAAAAATGGGGATCCGGCTTAAGGGCAGGGTAGAACTCTATTTTTCCTCTTTCGCCGAGCACGGGTACCCGGTGTATTCCCTGGATTATAAAGATCACCTTAAGCCGATTTATTATTTTATCAGGGAAGAGAAGGATATTGTTATCTGCGGCCGACAGGGGTTATTCCGTTACGTGAATATGGACCAGGCAATCGAGATGGGGTTGTCCGCGGCCGCCGCTTTTAGCGATCAGCACAAGAAAGAATCTTTACTTAGATTTCATCAGAGTCCGGATTATCTGGAAAAAGGCCTTTATTGGAGGAGAAATGAATTGTAACGGCCCTTTGGTTTCGGTAGTCATGCCGGTTTATAACAGCCGGGATTATCTTCAAACATCTTTGCCAGCGATAAAGCGCAGTAATTACCCGTGTTTTGAATTAATCGTCGTGGATGATCATTCCAGTGACGGTTCGGCGGAATTCGCCAGGCAGTACGCGGATCAGCTGATTGAAAATAGTTCTCAGCTTGGCCCCGCCGCCGCAAGAAACCGGGGGGCGCAAACTGCTAAAGGCAATATTATATTTTTTGCGGATGCGGATGTGCGTTTATTCCCGGATACGATCTCTAAGGCTGTTGAGGTAATGCAAGATGATGCGATCTGCGCGGTTTTTGGCTCTTATGATGATCGTCCTGAGGCGGTTGATTTTATCTCACAGTATAAAAACCTGATGCATCATTTTATCCATCAATCCGCTAAGCGGCAGGCGCAGACATTCTGGGCCGGTTGCGGGGCAGTGCGCAAGAAAGATTTTCAAGAGGCCGGAGGGTTCCCGGAAGTTTACAGGCAGCCTTCGATTGAAGATGTTGATCTGGGTTATAGATTAGCCCAGGTAAATAAAAAAATTATCCTAATTAAGGAAATGCAGGTAACGCACCTTAAAAAATGGGGGTTGCTTTCACTTTTAAAATCCGATATCGTGCAACGGGCAATACCCTGGACCAAATTATCGCTCTATCGGGGATTACCAGGCGACTTGAATTTTAAGCTCTCTGACCGGTTAAGCGGGGCACTGGCCTGTTTTTTATTCTTGAGTTTTTTTCTCTCATTCGGCATAGAGTTCTTCTCGCTTTTATTTTTGCTTGCGGTAATCGCGCTGATCTGTCTTAACCGGAAGCTTTACGGGTTTTTCCTTAAGCAAAGGGGAATGAACTTTGTGATCGCCGGAATGGGATTTCACTGGCTGTATCTTTTTTATAGCACGGTAACTTTTATGTTGGTTTTTCCGGTATTTTTTATAAAGAATAAATTCCGGCGGGTAATATGCTAATTGAGGAAAATATAAGTCCTTTGGTTGCAGCGGTAATTGTCAACTGGAACGGTAAGGATGAGGTTTTGGAATGCCTGGATTCCTTAACTAAACTCAATTATCTCAATGGCAGGTTTAACCTGACCGTAGTTGATAATGCCTCTGCTGATGGTTCTGTGGGGGCGATAGCGGCAAAATATCCTGATGTAAAAATATTGCGCAATGACCAAAATCTTGGTTATGTCCGGGCGGTTAACCGGGGTGTGCGCTATTGCCTTGCGGCGGGGGCAGATTACATTTGGGTGCTGAATAACGATGTGGTGGTCGAAAAAAGTACTTTAGAAAAATTGATCGTTGAAGCTCAAGTTAACAAAAAGGCCGGCCTGATCGCCCCGGTCATTTATGACTATTACCATCCGCAAACTGTAAATAACTGCGGTTATACCGTAAATTTCTGGACGGGAAGACTGCGCAAGCTTAGGATAAATAAAGATATTTTTCTGGTTCCCAAAGATAAGTCCGCTAAGGTGGATACGATTTTAGGCTGTGCTAATCTGATTAGCGCCCGGGTGTTTAAAAAGATCGGTTTTTTGAGGCCGGTTTATGAGCTGTATTTTGAGGAAACTGATTTTAATATTCGGGCAAGGGCAAGCGGGTTTGAGGTGGTAGTAGTCAAAGACGCGCGTGTTTGGCATAAAGAAGCCGCTACGATGAATAAACTTATCTGGCGCCGGGCGTATCTTTTATTGCGCAATCTTTTTATTTTTGAGCTGCTGAATGCCAAGCCGTGGCATCTGCTTGTTTTTCTGCCGTACTATTTTTTTATCCATATTCCGTATTTTTTAATTCGGGGCAGCGTGTATGGCTTAAAGATTAAGTTGCCAGCTAAACGAAAATGAAAAACTTAACGCATAAGATCAAACTTTTACGCGGCCTGCTTACTTCCGCAACCGCTTTTGCCGGGCCGGATTATGTCAATATTGATATTACCCGCCGCTGTAACCTTAAGTGCCTGGGGTGCTGTTTTCATTCTGAACATGTGCCGCAAGCAAAACAGAGATATTTTGGTCCGCTGGATATCAGCCTGGATTTGATCAAGAAAAATTTGCCGGCACTTAAAAAATCCGGTACGCATTTAATAATTATCCAGGGGGCGGGCGAGCCGCTCTTGCATCCGGATATCTTAGAGATCGTTTCGTTGATCAAGCAGGCGGGGCTGGAATTGATTTTGATCACTAACGGGACACTGTTGGATCAAGATAAATTGAATACTTTGATCGATGCGCGCCTGGATGTTTTAAAAGTTACCCTGTGGGCCAGCTCCTTAGAACAGTATAAGGAGAATTATCCCGGGACGGATCCGCTGAATTTCGATTTAGTTCTAAATAACTTAAGGCTGGCGGTTGAGCTAAAAAACAAAAAACAGAGTTTATTGCCTGAAATTTGCCTGCACCATCCGATCAACCGGAATAATTTCCGCACTCTCGATAAGTTTGTAGATCTGGCAGTTTCTTTAAAGTGTAATGCTATTTCTTTCTCTCCGTTTAGCCCGGTCTGGCAGGAGCTTAACCAGTTTGCTTTATCCCAAAAGGAAGAAGAAGAGGTGAGCGGTGTTTTACGCCGGGTCAGCCGCAGGCTTAAGGCGCTTGCGATCAGGAATAATATTCAGCAGGTTTTATTACGCTATCAGTGGGGTGAAAAGGTTTGGAAAAAGGTGCCTTGTTACATTAGCTGGTTTGAAGCCAGGATCAGGCCGGATGGAATGGTGCTGCCCTGCGGCAGGAGCGATTTAATTTTTGGTAATCTTAATCAAGAGAGCTTTCCAGAAATCTGGAACAGCCCGGCAATCCGGAATTTTCGCAGGCAAAGCATAACTTGTAAAGGGCTCTCGGCTTTGACTAGCCGCTGTGATTGTGATTATTGCTGTTTTGTTTACGATAACCTGAGGGTCCACCGTATTTTTAAATGGTTTGCGCCTTTACGCAAAAAATGATTCTAAAACCCGATCTATCGGTTATTATCGCTACTTACAATGCCCGGGATCTGATTGCCGCAGCCTTGGAGTCTCTGTTAAAGCAAAAAACTGATAAAATGGTAGAGATAATTTTAATTGATAGCTCAACCGATGATACCGCTCAATTTGTGGAAGAGAATTTTCCGCCGGTGAAATTATTTAAATTTGCCCAGCGAAAATATTGCGGAGATGCGCGCAATATCGGGATTACCAGGGCCAGCGCGGATATTGTGGCTTTTATCGATGCTGACTGTGTGGCCGCTCCTGATTGGGTGGAGGCGGTCCTGAGGGCCCAACGCGGCGATTATCCGGTAATTACCGGCGCGGTGGGTAATTGCGCCACCAAGAACCTGGTGGCCTGGGCATCATACTTTGCGGAGTTTAGCCAGTGGATACCTGAGTCTCCCACCTCGTTAAAAAAAGATATCGCGGGAGCGAATATGTCGTATAAAAAAGAGATATTTAGAAAGCACGGCCAATTTATCTCTGGCACATATTGCTCGGATACAGAATTTCAATGGCGATTGCAAAAGGAGGGGGTGGCGGTTTTATTTGACCCGGCGGCGGTAGTTTGTCACCGCAGTATCGCTAAATTAGGCGATTTTCTGCGGCATGAGTTTCACCATGGCCGCTCATTCGCCGCGGTGCGGGCTAAAAGCCAGAACTTCTCCGGGTTAAAAAAGCTTATTTATGCCGGATTTTCGCCGTTAATTGCGGTAAAAATATTTTTGAAAATATTGTATTGCAATTTAAAAAACAGGGTCTATCTGCGCCATTTTCTGAAGGCCATCCCCTTGACGATTCTGGGGGTTATGCAATGGTCGGCAGGAGAGTGTTGCGGATATTTTAGGAGGCAATAAAAAATGCAGAAGCTATTCAGTGTCTTTAAGACGCTTATCACGCGCAGGTTAGTGATTGTTTTTGATAAGATCGAGTTTACCTATACTGACCTATCCTTAAAAAGGATCTTTACCTGGTTTGCTTCAGAGCTATGCTGCCTTCTAAAAACTGACAGAGTATTTTCTTATCCTACGCATATTCAGGTTGAGCCTTCCAGTATCTGCAACTTGCGCTGCCCGCTTTGTCATGTGGTAACGGAGCATAAAACCGGGGGGTTTTTGAGCCTGGAGCGTTTTAAAAAAATCATCGATGAAATAGGCGACTATTCCATGTTCCTGCATTTTTGGGGATGGGGTGAGCCGTTTATGAATAAGGAGATATTTTCGATGATCCGCTATGCCAAGGGAAAAGGCCTTAAGATCATCAGCAGCACTAACGGCCACTTTTTTGATAGCGAAGAAAACATCGACCGCTTGATCGATTCGGGGCTGGATGCGCTGATCTTTGCCTTAGACGGCGTGGATCAGCAGACTTATGAAAAATACCGTAAACAGGGTGATTTCCAGAAGGCGATCCAGGGATTAAGCCGGCTGCTTGCGCGCAGAAACAGCTGCGGCGCTAAAACTCCTTTAGTGAATTTGCGGATGCTGGTCATGCGGGACAATGAAGGGCAAATCGAGCAGATGCGGGATCTTGCCAGAAATATCGGGGTGGATGTTTTTACGATTAAAACGCTTTGCAGCTTTGACAATGAAACCAGCGCTAAAACCATGCTGCCCTGCAATATGGAATACCGGCGTTTTGAGTATGATCAAGCGGGCAATCCGATCAGAAAAGAAAATCCCTGTAAAAAATTCTGGAATCATCCCACCGTTTATATTAATGGTGAAGTCGTGCCTTGTGATTACCATAATACGCAGGAGAGGGTTTTAGGGAATGCGTTCGCCGACATAAATAAAGGTTTTGCCCGGGTTTGGTTTGGCAGAGAGTTTCGCAAGTTAAGAAGTGATTTTACGCTTAAAAGGCGCACCGGGCTGCGCTGTGACAAATGTTCTCTAAACTACGCCGATGTGGACCGCTGCGCTTCTCACGCTTTCTACTTTAATAAATCTGCGGCAAAATAGCGGTATCATCAACCGTCAGCCCCGCCGGACTTCTTTTTATTATTCCAAAAGAGTATAAAGCCAGAAATACAGCCGCCAGGCAGTTAGCCGCAGTTAAGAGTATTGCCGGAGCAATCGCGCCCAGGCCGGGGATCAAGAGATATCCGCCTATCCCGATTAAAGCCACCCGTAAAATATCCACGATTGCCAGCATCCGGGGCTTATTTAAAGAATAAAGGGCCAGGCGGATGGCATTAATGGTGAACATAGCGATATTGCCTAAGAGCAGCCAGTTAAATATCACCGCAGCGCTGGCGTAGCGGGCCCCGAAGATAACTATGATCGCCGGCCGGGAGATAAAAAGCAGAGGCAGGCAAGCCAGTATAACATATAGAGAGATCTCCAAAGTAAATTTCAGGTATTTTTTTATTCGGTTGATGTCTTTATTGCCGGCGATTTCCGGATAAACCGCGGATTTAATGGACAGCGCCAGAATCGGAAAAATCGCAGTCAGGCTGACCGCTAAACCATAAATCCCCGCTGTCTGGCTTCCGCTAAGCTTGCCCAGTAGAAATACTCCTAAATAAGGAAGGATCTGTTTGCACAGGTCACTCACAAACACCCATTTGCTGAAGGAAAAAATTTTCTGCAGCAGTGTTTTGGTCATTTTGCCCGCTTTCTTAAGAAGCGGCCGGATTTTTCTGTAGCCCAGTAAAAACGCCAGCAGGGGGCAAAGGGCATAAGCCAGGATGAACTCTTCCGGCCGGCATTTTAAGAAGGTGCAAGCCGCGATTACCAGGAAAATTTTGGTTAGATCCATGATGATTTGCAGTAAGAATAATTCCTTAAATAACCGGTAAACGTAAAGCACGGATTTTAAATAATTTATTAAGGAGTAAGAGATTATGCCGATGGCGGAGAGCTTAAGCAGGGGGGATAATGCTGCAAGATTAAAAATGTTTCGGCTGATCCAGTCGGAGCCGGCGGCGATGGTTAAGGCGAACACTAAACATGAGATGAGTTTAAAGGTTAGGGTGATCCGGAAGGCCTGTGCGGCTTCGGCAGGGCGGTTTGAGCCCAGATAAAAAGCGGCAAAGCGGATCACTCCCGTATCCATCCCGATATCCGTAAAAAGAGAGAGCAGTATCATTACCGAAAGACTGATCTGAAAGAGGCCGAATTCGCCTACCGTAATTAACCGGGAGATAATCACCAGGCAAAGCAGCCCGAATCCGGCGGAGATAAAATTAGCCAGCGAGACAATGGTGAGGTTCCTAAAGACTGCGGATTTAATGATTTTAGCGAGGTATTTTTTCATTATTGGTTAATTATAGCAGAAGGAGCAGAAAATGAAATGCCAAACCCAATTATTTTATTTCTTGACAATCCGGCGGGAAGTGCTAAACTTGTTATGAACATTGGTTCATAACTAACAGGGCTTAATATGCGACCTAAAAAAACCAGATGGATAAAATGTCTTCCGGGAGAGCGTTGTTTTCGGCCAAAATGCCATTCGCTGCGTAGGCTTGAAGGAGTGGTGTTGAATATTGATGAATTTGAGGCGATGCGGCTGGCTTGTTTGGAGGAGATGCGACAGGTCGATGCCGCCAAACTGATGAAAATATCCCGTCCTACATTTTCAAGGATTGTCGCCAGGGCCTGCAAAAAGGTCACCGATGCGCTGGTGAATGTTAAAGCCATCCGGATTGAAGGCGGATGCTGCAAAATTAAACAAAGGAGGGTGGGAGATGGAAAAACAAAATCCAGGGTCAGTTTGGGAAAGGATTAAAAAAGCTTGCGCAGAGTTATTCAATAAGTTAGATAAAAAGATAGAGGAGAAGTCAAAAGCTAAGCCTTGCTGTTGCAAGCCGCGCCAGGGAAAGGATAAGCCATGCTGCAGTTAAGTGTTGATTGGTTCGTTTACAAGGTTTTAAATTTCCCTGCCGCATCCAAGTTTGCCGGGATGCTTGATTTTTTTCTTTATGATTCTGCCAAAATCATACTTTTGCTTTTTACCATGATCACGGTTATCGGTTGCTTAAGGACATTCCTGCCTCAACAGAAGATTAAAGATTGGTTAAATCGTAGCCAAGGATTGGGAAATTTATGCGCCGCTCTTTTTGGGGCGGTTACTCCTTTTTGTTCCTGCTCCTCAATCCCGATCTTTTTTAGTTTTTTGGAGGCAGGTATCCCGCTTGGGATAGCCTTTTCGTTTTTAATTACCTCGCCGATTATAAATGAATATTTAGTAGTATTGATGTTTGGCTTTTTCGGCTGGAAAATTGCGCTGGCCTATATCCTAAGTGGAATTACTATCGGCGTGGCCTCCGGCCTGATTTTAGGCAGAATGCGCCTGGAGGAATTCCTGGTTAAAGATATGATCAAGCCGGATGCCAAAATCTTCGGCCCAGATAAACCTTATCGTGGTTTTAAAAGCAGAGTGATTTTCGGGATCAGCGAGGCGCTGACGATTATTAAAAAGCTCTGGGTTTGGGTATTGGTAGGCGTGGGGATTGGGGCGCTGATCCATAATTTTATACCTCAGGAAGCGGTGCAGGGGATAGTGGGGAAGGCGGGATTTTTTTCCGTTCCGCTGGCCGCGATTCTTGGTGTGCCGCTTTATGGCAGCTGCGCGGCAATCTTACCGGTAGCAATAGTTTTATTTCAAAAAGGGTTCCCGCTGGGTACGGCGCTGGCCTTTATGATGGCGGTTTCCGCCTTAAGCCTGCCGGAGGCGATTATGTTGCGCCGGGTAATGCGCTTAAAGTTAATTATGATATTTTTTATGGTAGTGGCAGCAGGGATTATTTTTACCGGCTACCTGTTTAATTTTCTGCAATGGATTTTATTTTAAATGAAGATTGAAATATTGGGCATTGGCTGCCCCAAATGTAAGCTGCTTACGGCAAACGTTGAAGCGGCAGTGCAAGAACTTGGCATTAAAGCTCAAATCAGCAAGATTACCGATATCGATAAGATAATCGAATATGGCGTAATGCTGATGCCGGCTTTAGCCGTCGAGGGCGTAATCGTTTCAACCGGAGAGGTTTTGAGCAAAGATCGGATTAGGAAGATAATTACAAAATAAATGGAGGTAATTTTGAAAAAACCGTTCTTAACGGTACTTGTTATAAGCGCGGTAATCGCCGGCGCTTTGGCTTTTGCCGGAGAAGATACTTCTTTTACCAAGGTCACCGCGTATTATTTCCACGGGTCATTTCGCTGCCATACTTGTGCCAAGATGGAGAAGTATTCTCGGGAAGCGATCGAGACAAATTTTAAAGATACGCTGCAATCAGGAAGGCTTGAATTCAAGGCGGTTAATGTCGAGGATCGCGGCAACGAGCATTTTGTAGACGACTACAAGTTGTACACAAAGTCGCTGGTTCTTTCGTTGGTTAAAGACGGCAAAGAGGTCAAGCACAGGAACCTGGATAAGATTTGGCAGTTGGCCGGCAATAAGCAGAAGTTTATTGACTACGTAAGAGGCGAAATAAGTTTATTCTTGAAGGACGCGCAATGATAGAGTTATTGATCGTTTTTGGTTCGGCCTTATGGCTGGGGATATTAACTTCGATTAGCCCATGCCCCTTAGCTACCAATATCGCCGCGGTATCGTTTCTTGCTAAAAAGATCGCGCATCCGGTTCTGGTT
>JAGVOR010000140.1 GCA_020052635.1 Candidatus Omnitrophota bacterium | reverse complement strand
GCATTATAAATTTTCTACTTTTAGATTAACACTCTAAATTAATTTGTCAACGATTTTCCTGAAATTATAATTCGATCCCTTTTCTGGCTTTTATCCCGCACCGGTAATAATGTTTAACCTGGCGGATATGGCTGACCAGGTCTGCCTCCCGCAAGAGTTTTGCCGGAGCATAACGGCCGGTTAAAACTAATTCCGTATTTTTGGGCACCCGGCGGGCCAGCTTCAGGAATTCTTCGAGGTTTAACAGTTTATACCTTAAAACAAGGTTAATCTCATCTAAAATAATTACCCGGTATTTACGGCAGGCAATCGCCGCTCTTACCTTTTCCAAGCCTCGGCGCGCCAGTTCCCGGTCGGTTGCGGCAGCGGCTTGAATAAAAAATGGCGAACCAAATTGCTCTAATTTTATATTTTTGATTGCCTTTAAAGCCTTATGCTCACTGCAAATCCTTCCTTTAGCGAACTGCCCGATATAAACATTAAATCCGGCACCGGCCGCCCGCAAAGCTAACCCAAAAGCGGCAGTAGTTTTACCTTTTCCGTTACCCGTATAAACCTGGATCATCCCGACACCGCCTTTAAACCGCATACCCCTAAAGCACACAATGCCGCTACAATCAAGCCTGCACAAAGCACCCCGGCAACAATCGCCATAAACGCGTAGCGAAAGCGGATCTTAAATAAAGAAGCTGCGATTACCCCGCTCCAGGCTCCGGTCATCGGCAAAGGGATCGCCACAAAAATCAACAGGCCCAAAGCTTCGTACTTCTGGACAGCATCCGAATTTCTTCTGGTCCGTTCAAAAACCCAATCAAAGAATCGTGACCAGATTTTGAACTTTCTTAAAGCCAGGGTCAGCGGCTCAAATAAAACTAACCCGGGAGCGACAATCAAACAATTGCCTAAAACCGCAAGCCAAAAAGCCTTAGCTAAAGGCATTCCGAATGATAACCCCAAAGGGATCGCCCCCCTTAATTCCGATACGGGCAAAGCCCCCACGATCACCACGATATAATCCTTAGGCAGCTGATTTAAGTACCGCAGAACAAACTCAAGCACGCTTTCTCCTTGAGGCAAATTCTCGGATCACGAAACGTAAGAACCTAAAAGTATCCATCAGCGGGTTAATCTGGCTTTTTTGCCCGGAATATATAGTTTTAACCGGGATAGATTCAATCTTGGCCCCCCAGCCAGCCGCCTTAATCAATACTTCGGTTTCCGTCTCATATTTGGAGGTCGATAGATCCAATTTGGATAACAGCTCTTTTTTAATTAACCGGAACCCGCATTGCGAATCGGGAATATGCTGCTTAACCAAAAGGGAAATAAATTTTGACATTAAAAAATTAGTCACTACCCGCACAAAAGGCATCTGCCCGGTTTTACCCATCCGGTTGCCGACAATCAAAGGGGCAGTAGAGTTTTGCGCCTTTTGGATAAAAGCCGGCAGGTCATCGCAAGCATGCTGGCCATCCCCGTCCATACTGATCACGGCATCAAAACCATGCTGGAGAGCATAATTATACCCTTTGATTAAAGCCGCGCCCTTGCCGATATTTTCCCGGTTAACTAAAACCTTCGCCCCGCTGGCGAGCGCAATCTTGGCCGTATCATCCGCCGAACCGTCATCGACAATAACCACCTCTAGACCTAATTTAATAATTTGGTTAATTAAGTCGGCAATTGCCCGGGATTCATTATAGGTGGGAATAATCACGCAAAAACGCATTAAGACCTGCCTCTCATCGCTTGCCCCTTACCCCCGCAGAATCGGAATCTAACCAAAACCTGCGAAAAACATACCACTGCTCCGGATATTTACGGATATACTCCTGGAAAATATCCCTGTAAATACCTACTAAATCCTCCAGATCTTTGGCTTTATTCCCGCTGGGAGTAAACTCTATCGGTTTCTCGATCCTTAAAGTAAAACTATTATCGGGATTCCGAAGCATAAAGCCCGGTACAATCGGTGCGCCAGTCATCAAACTTAAAGCTGCGGGGCCTTCGGCAAAATGAGTAGGTTTACCGAAAAAATCTACGACCATTCCTTTCTCGGTAAAATCCCGGTCACCGACTAAAGCGACCATGTGATTATTTCTAATTTCTGTAATACAGCTTCTCACCGCTTTTCCCATCGCCACTACTTTAATACCCTGCCTGCTTCTTTGGGCATCAAAGAAATCATTAACCTTTTTATTTTTATGCGGTAAAGCTACCGCCCAGATGGGATAGCCCAGCCGGGCCATCACCACCCCCCCTAATTCCCAATTACCTAAATGCGCGGTAAGAACAATCACTCCCTGCTTACGAGCCAAAGCCTGGTCAAAATAATGCAGGTTTTCTAATTTTATGTTTTTATCGATAAATTGCCTGTCGATCTCTTCTAAACGAAAGAAATCTGCCAGATATTTAGCAAAATTCCTGAAAACCTTACGGCTGATTTTACGCAATTGGGCCTGGGAACTTCCGGGGAGAATAACCCGCAGGTTGGCTTTGACAAAACGGCGATCTCTCCAGGCCAAGAGATAAAATATTTGGCCGAATAATGAAGCTAGAAAATAAGCTCCTCTTAACGGCAGGGATTGGGCCAAGAACTTACCAAAACGATAAATATAATAATTAAACACGTTTATAAACCCAAAATAAGCTTAGCGATATCCATACTGGCATCAGGCTTAGCAATCTTTAACCCG
Organism: Candidatus Omnitrophota bacterium; assembly: GCA_020052635.1. Taxonomy (GTDB): domain Bacteria; phylum Omnitrophota; class Gorgyraeia; order Gygaellales; family Profunditerraquicolaceae; genus UBA6249. The sequence goes on along the minus strand of JAGVOR010000140.1, from coordinate 2,686 downwards.
GCGGCTTTTAAACGCTCTAATTTCGCGGGATTAGCCAGTAAATCATCGATCGTCTGATAAACCTCCTTAGGATCATCCACTTTTACCGCCGCCGTTTTTTGCGTTAAAAAATTAGTATTGTTCACTTCCTGGCCCGGAATCGGTTTAACAATCACCATCGGCAGCCCCATGCTTAAAACTTCTGCGGTAGTCACTCCTCCGGGCTTAGTGATAATTACATCGGCAATATGCATTAGCTCATGAATATTATGCACAAAACCGAAAAGCTGAATTGCCTTTTTGTAACGTTTAACCTTGCGCTTTAGCGAACGGAATAATTGCTTGTTCGTCCCCGTAACAATCAGCTCCTGAATATCCAGGCGGCATTTCTCTAAAGACTTAACTATCGTTTTAATCGGCCCCAGCCCCTGGCCGCCGCCCATAATCAAAACTACCGGTTTCTGCGCATCCAGCTTTAATTTATTAAAAATATCCGCAGGGTCCAGATGCTGGTTGAATTTATGATCGAAAGGTATACCGTAAGATTTAATTTTAGCGGGTTTAACCCCTTTTTTTTCAAGGCGGGCCGCCACATCCTCTGAAGGAGCGATATAATAGTCCACCTCATCATAAACCCAGTAAGAATGCGGGATGTAATCCGTTAATACCGCCACCAGCGGCAGATTATCCCGGTAATCTTTTTTAAAATCTGCCACCATCCCGCAGGGAAACGCCTGGGTACAAACTACCAGTTCGGGTTTAAAGCTATCGAAAAGCTTTTTAAGTTTCGGCGAATTTGATTTATGGATATAGCGCTTGATATTCTCCAGGCTTCTGACGACCTTGGGGTTATCATAAAGATAATCCCACACCTTGGGCGTGCGCTTGATTACCTCCATATAAATCCGGTTAATCACTTTTTCGGAAATCGGATTGGTATAATTAAAAGCGTTGATATTTAAAATTTGGGCCTGCGGGTGCAAATGCTTAATTGCCTTTTCAATCGCCAGCGTGGCGCAGCGATGGCCGGAAACCTCAGAAATATACATTAAAATTATACGTTTAGGATGCATTAAATCCTGCCTTCTTTAGCTAAATCCAAAAAAGCATCTGCCACCAGCGGGGAAAATTGCCGGCCGCGCAAACGGCTAATCTCGTTAATCGCCTGGACTTTACCCATTGCCGTGCGGTAAGGACGGTTGGTACTCATGGCGTCAAATGAATCCGCCACTGCAATAATCGTGGCAATCAGGGGAATCTCTTGCTCCTTTAGCCCTTCAGGGTAACCTTGGCCGTCATAGCGCTCATGATGATACTTTACCCCGGGGACCGCCCCCTCTAACTCCTTAATCGATTTTAGGATATTTACCCCGATCATCGGATGTTCTTTGATCCGATTCCTCTCCCCGATCGTTAAACTGTTTCTTTTATTCAAGATATGCTCCGGTACGCCGATCTTGCCGATATCATGCAGGAGGCTGGAGATCTGCAAGTCTTCCAAGAATTTAGCCTCAAAGTTCTTCTTGGCCTTAGCCCCCATCCTGGCGGCAATAGTCATGCTTAAATCGGTTACGCGAGTCGTATGGCCGTGGGTGTAGTGGTCTTTGGCTTCAATGGCGGCGGCTAAGGCTACCGTTGTACGAATAAATAATTGATGTTTACGCCCTAATTCATCTTCTAATTCCTTGAACAACTGGGCATTCCTGATCGCCATCGCCACATGGAAATTAAGCGCCACGAAAAAATCAAGCTCTTCATCGATAAACTTTTTTCCGTTATTCTTTTGCCCCAACAGTAACAGGCCCAGTAATTCATCCCTGAAATAACTGGGAACACAGACAGCGGTTTCTAAGAGCTCCATCTGATAAAGCACCTGTGCCAGCTGAGCCCGAATAGAAGGCTTTAACTTCTTGCCTTTAAGAGCGGCTTTAGCTTCGCTGAGTAATAGGGCTTGGCGGCCGAAGATAAAGTTACTGCGATGCTCCCTGAAAAAACGGATCAACACATCGTCTTTATCGATACAGATTAAATCCAGCGGTATCTTTTTTTTCAGCGGCCCGCATGATTCAATCAGTAAATACCCCTGTTTCTGCTGGCTGCGCAGAAAAAAACTAGAGTGACTGATCTTGAACTTATCCACCATCATCCGCACGATCATTTTGATCAAAAGATCCGGATCATGTTCAAAAATCATATTGCGGGCCGCGTTCTCCAGTTCTTTTGTGTAATCAATAGCCATTTTTATTAACTTTCCTGTTTTTAGTAAGGCCTAAGCCAATCTTATATATACTAGAGAAGCTAAGGGTTGTCAACACCTAGTACAAAGGCTTAAGAAGGGTATGCAAGCTAAGCGGACAAAACTTTACGATCGGAGAGATTAACTTTCGTTAATTACCGCCAGGATTTCTCCGACATTAACCGTATCCCCTTCCCGGTACATAATTTCGGAGATAACCCCCTTACAGGGGCTAGGCAAGTTGAAAGTAGATTTATCCGTAGTTAATTCCACCAAGTCATCATTCGCATTGACCATTTCACCGTCTTTGAAAAACCAGTATGAAACAGTAGCTTTAGTAATATTTTCCCCTAATTCCGGTAAGACGACCTTAATCATAAATACCCCCTTAAATGAGCAGACGACTTACGGAAGCGAGCTACTTTATGCTAATTGGAATTTTGCAGTCGTCGTCTCACAGCGAAGCTGACG
>JAGVOR010000079.1 GCA_020052635.1 Candidatus Omnitrophota bacterium | reverse complement strand
TGCCAATATCGGGGTGATTACTAATATCGGCCCCAGCCACCTTGAGTTTTTAAAAGATTTAAAAGGAGTCTTTAAGGAGAAAACTTCCCTATTAAATAATTTAGCCGAAGGCGGCTTTGTCCTGTTGAATGCTGATGACCCGGCGCTGGGTGGTTTAATCAATGATAAGATTGCCGCCTGCCGGATATTTACTTACGGCATCAACCAAAAGAGCGATTTTTCCGCCTCCGAGATCAGGTTAAATAAGGGCAGGGTGGAATTTAAGGTTAATTCTAAATATAATTTTGAATTATCCAGTTTAGGAGATTATAATGTTTATAATGCCTTGCCGGCAATCGGGATCGGCCGCATTTTGGGGTTAAGCTATGCTCAAATACGCCAGAGGTTGGCTAATTTTGAATTTCCTAAAGGCAGGCTTAAGTTGGTGTCTGCGGGGGGTTTGAATTTTATCGATGATACTTATAACTCTAATCCTCTTTCATTAAAGGCGGCCATCCAGGCGTTAGGGGCGTTGTCTTGCTCCGGAAGAAAAATTGTGGTGATGGGGGATATGCTCGAGCTGGGGCGTAAAAAAGAGTTATTGCATCGGCAAATCGCTTGGAGTATAACTAATAACTGTGATTGTTTAATCGCGGTAGGTGCTTTAGCTAAGTTTACGGCTAAGCAAGCCGCAAAGCTTGGCTGGCCCAGCCGGCAGATTTTCTGCTGTGCTGACGCTGGGGCCGCCCGTAAATTACTGCGTCATCAACTCAACGCCAAAGCCAGTGATTTGATTTTGGTTAAAGGTTCCCGTTCGATGAAAATGGAAGAGGTTTTAGAAATTTAATGTTTTACCATCTGCTTTACTCCCTGAGGGATATATTTTCCGGCTTAAATTTATTCCGCTATATTACTTTCCGCGCGGTGATGGCGGCTTTGACTGCTTTTACCTTAAGCTTGATTTTTGGGCCCCTGTTAATCAATAAGTTAAAAGCTTTAAAGGTCGGCGAAAAAATTAATAAGGCGGATAGTTTGAAGCTGGACAGCCTGCACCAGCACAAGAAGAGTACCCCGACCATGGGCGGGATCCTGATTTTAGGGACGGTGGTTATTTCAACTTTGCTTTGGGCGGATTTAAATCAGCAATTTATCTGGATTGTTTTATTCAGCACGCTCTGGCTGGGGTTAACCGGTTTTGCGGATGATTATTTAAAACAGGTTAAGAAGAAGGCCAGCGGTTTACCGGCTAAAATTAAACTCGCCAGCCAAATAGTCCTAGGTCTGATTTTAGGTGCGGTTTTGATTTATAGCCAGCATAACGTTCATCTGGAGATCCCTTTTTTAAAAGGGGTAGCTTTGGATTTGGACGGTTTATATATCCTGTTTGTGATTTTAGTGATTACCGGTTCCTCCAATGCGGTAAATCTGACTGATGGCTTAGACGGCCTGGCGATCGGTATTGTCGTGATGGTGGGGATTGCTTTTAGCATACTCTGTTATGTCTCCGGTAACGTTAATTTAAGCCATTACCTGTTGATTCCTTATATCAAGGGGGGGGCTGAGCTGACTATCTTTTGCGCCAGTATCGTGGGAGCGGGTTTAGGGTTTTTATGGTTTAACTGTTATCCGGCGACTATTTTTATGGGGGATGTCGGTTCCCTGGCCTTGGGCGGGGCAATCGGCACAGTAGCCCTGCTGATTAAAAAAGAATTACTTTTGATTATTGTCGGCGGGATTTTTGTCTTGGAGGCGCTCTCGGTAATATTGCAGGTTGGTTTATTTAAGTTGACCAAAAAACGTTTTTTTAAGATTGCTCCATTGCATCACCATTTTCAATTTTTGGACTGGCCCGAAAATAAAGTGATTGTCAGGTTCTGGATTATTGCCGGGCTGCTTGCCTTGTTTACTCTGGTGACGTTAAAGATCCGCTAAACCGTCAATGCTTAACTGCGAATACTTCAAAAATAAAAAAATTGTGATTGTCGGCCTTGCCCGTTCCGGGGTGTCTTGTGCTAATCTTTTGCATAAACTGGGCGCTGAGGTTAGGGTAACGGATATTAAAGATGATCCGCAAACCCGCTCCTCTGCCGCCGGACTTATCAGCAGCGATATTCAGGTGGAATTAGGCTCCCACAGCCGGGAGTGGATTGTGGGAGCGGATCTGGTGGTGATTTCTCCGGGGGTGCCGCTGGATTCTTTGTGCGCCACCTGGGCCCGCAAATTAAATAAATTACTGATCAGTGAAATTGAGGTAGCCAGTATTTTATCTCCCGCTACCATCATCGCCGTCACCGGCTCAAACGGTAAAACTACGGTAACGACCTTAATCGCCAAGGTCCTGGCCGAAAGCGGGAAAAAAGTTTTTGTTTGCGGCAATATCGGCAATCCCTTCTGCGGGGAAGTAGAAAACATGCAGGAAGGTGATTTCGCTGTTTTAGAAATAAGTTCGTTTCAGCTTGAAACAATCAGAAATTTTAAACCGAAAGTTGCGGTAATTCTGAATTGTACCGCTAATCACCTGGACCGCTACAAGGATATTCAGGAGTACTGGCAGGCCAAAAAGCGGATTTTTATGAACCAGGATAAAGATGATTTTCTGGTTTTAAGTTCAAGCGACCCTTTATTGCAGGAGGCGGCTTTAGAGGCTAAATCTAAAGTTGTATTTTTCGGCCGGCAGTTAAAGCTTAATCCTAACCAGGAAGCCGTTGCGGCGGTGGGTAATATTTTTGGATTAGATTCGGAAAGGATGAGTAAGGTTTTTAGGGAGTTTAAGGGGATCCAGCACCGCCTGGAGGAGGTGGCTTGTGTTAAGGGGGTAAAATTTGTCAATGATTCCAAAGCTACTACTGCTGATTCAGCAATCTGGGCGCTTAATAATATCAGTTCTTCCGTAATTTTGATTGCCGGAGGGCGGCATAAAGGTATTGATTACCGGGTGATTTTACCTGCGGCTGCCGGCAAAGTGACACATGCTTTTTTAATTGGAGAAGCCAAAGAGATTATCGCTGGTGATTTGGCGGGCGGGGGTTTTTCTGTCGCATATGCCGCAACACTCAAAGAAGCGGTAACTCAAGCTTATGCGGTTGCCCGGGCCGGCGATTGCATATTACTGTCTCCGATGTGTTCAAGCTATGATATGTTCAAGGATTATGAAGAGCGGGGTACGGTTTTTAAAAATATAGTTTTGGATTTGGCGCAAGGCGAAAAAATCCATGGTTAGAAAAACACGCATTAATCTTCTGACGGTATCGGTAGTGCTGATTTGTATCGGTATCGTGATGATTTACAGCTCTTCCAGTATTTATGCCTGGGAAAGATACGGAGATAGTTTTTATTTTTTAAAACGGCATTTGTCTTTTTTAGCGGTAGGTTTGCTGCTTTGTTTTCTGGCGATGGTGGTGGATTACCGGCTGCTAAAGAAATATTCACATGTAATGCTATGGATTGCGTTTTTCTTGCTTGTTTTGGTGTTGATCCCCGGCATCGGCAGGGAGGTTTCCGGGGCCCGCCGCTGGTTTAGGTTTAAATTTATAAGTTTTCAGCCTTCAGAGTTCGCCAATCTTGCGTTGATCGTTTATATCGCCGATTTTATCTCGCGCAAGGAGGATAAAATTAAAATGTTTTTGGAAGGATTTGTTCCGGTGATCTGCATGCTGGGAGCGGTGGTAGTATTGATTATCCTGCAGCCGGATTTAGGAACGGTGATCGCATTATCCGGCGTAGCCTTGATTATGCTTTATATCGGAGGTACCCGGGGCAGGTACATTATCAGCCTTTTTCTTTGCAGTTTGCCGGCACTTTATCTTTTAGTCTTTAGCGTGCCTTACCGCCGGGCAAGGATCCTGGCTTTTTTGGACCCCTGGATGGATCCCCAGGGGATTGGTTTTCAGATTATTCAATCCCAGATCGCCCTGGGCACGGGAGGGTTGTTCGGCCGGGGATTAGGGCATTCTCAGCAGAAACTTTTTTACCTGCCGGCAGCGCATACGGATTTTATTTTTTCGATTATCGGAGAAGAATTAGGGTTGCTCGGTACCTTAGGGGTGATCGTTTTATTTACCATTTTTATCCAGCAGGGTTTAAAAATCATTAAGAGCGCTCAAAATCGGTTCGGGTATTTTCTGGCCTTAGGCCTGGTTTTAATGATTTCCCTTAAAGCGATCATTAATATCGGTGTTTCCTGCGGGGTATTTCCCACAAAGGGTTTGCCGCTGCCGTTCATCAGCTATGGCGGTTCTTCTTTGATTTTCGATATGGTCAGCTTAGGTATTCTGATCAATATCGCCAAGTGCGGAGAATATCCTTAAAAACTTATGCGCATCTTAATCGGAACCGGTTCTAGCGGCGGTCATATTTTTCCGGCTTTGGCTTTGGCTGCGGCATTAAAAACGCAGGGGGAAGAGGTGCTTTTAGTCTTGCCGCAAAAGCACGCAGCCCGGCATATCGAAATTATGCCGGGACAAATGGTGCAGTATATTTGCGCGGCCGATTTAAGCTTTAAGTTTAATCGTAAAAATCTAATCGGGTTTTGGTTTTTTTTACGGGGCGGCTGGGAAT
>JAGVOR010000047.1 GCA_020052635.1 Candidatus Omnitrophota bacterium | reverse complement strand
CCTTAAATAACGCTCCTGCAGGAGAGGATCCGCAAGCATCGAGATCAGCGTCGGACTCAAGGTCATGGTAATCCTAAAATCTATCCCGTCATCGACTAACCCCTGAAACACGGACAAAAGCGGAACATAAGTTTCGGTGATCGCCTCATAGAGCCAATCCTCTTCCAGGAAATTCTCATGCTCCGGATGGCGCACGAAAGGCAAATGGCCGTGTAAAACTAAGCAAAGGTATCCTTTAAGCATTGGGTTATTTTGTTTCTCGGGTTACGGTTGGAGTAATCGTCCGCTCATCGATTTGGTCAGCGGAGACAGCCTTAACCGGGATAACTTGTTTGCCATCGGGCAAATAGTAACGCAAGGTAAAAGTACCGTCGGGACGCAATTTAATCGGCATCCCCTGGACGGTTACTTTGGCATCCGGCTCAGTAGCTCCGTAAACGATCAATTCGCAATCAACTTTCAGCCAGAAGCTGCGTTCTTTCATCTCTTTTTTAACCGGGCTGCTGGAGAGCCCGGAGCTGAATAACCCCTGTTTGATCCGTTCCTGCCAGGCACCTCCGACGGGTGAGCTTTTACCTAAACCGAAACCCATCCCGTAAAGCCGGGCAAACATCTCATCCGGAATCATCCATTCTTCATCGGTTACCCAGGATGGTCCGTCTAAAGGAGTTTGCACGACATTCGAACGCAAAATCGTAATAAACCGGCCGTCAGGCAGCATCAACCCTAAATCTACGCACCAGGCCCGCCCCGGGCCATTCGTATCGATATACCAGCTGTTAGCATAATCGTTAATCTGAATATCAAAAAACCGGTTAGCATTAGAACCGTTAAAGTTAATATTGGTCACATCGTAAACCCGTAAAACTTTTTTCGAACGCAAGTACTCTTCTCCCAGCTTATTCTTTAATCCTTCGACCGTCTGTTCCCGCATCTCCCAATAAGTGTGCAACCAGCGCGGATCGCGGACCTGCAGAATGATCTTGTCCTGATCATAAGTATGGGGAAGATCTTGCGCCCGTACCGGTGTAAAATAAGTATCCTGGGAATGAGAAAATTTTGTATTCGCGATTGCCGTCTCATAATAAGAAGGTATTTCTTTGGCCGCCGGGGCCACTTGCGGGCGGGGGGCGTGAGATTTCTTTTTTAATCCCAGCTTCATTTTAGATTTTGCCTTAGAGATAGTTTTAATCAGCGCCTCTTTTGTCTTTTTAAATATTTTCATCACTATCGCCCTCCCTCCAATAAAAAAGGGGATTTTCTCCCCTCAACCATAAAGCTCATTCCACCGCTTAATCTAACCGCCCCCTTATCTCATTTTTTAAACTTCTTTCCATCCGATAAAGCTTGTTTTAACTGCTCCTCTTGGGATTCTTTAAGTTTAGTTACCTTTTGTAACTCATCTTTTAAACTCTGGTTGATCAGCTGGCTCTGGGTCAAAGCTTTTTGAGACGCCTCAAGCGCCGTTTTTAGTTCGGCGACTTCATTCTCTTTGGCCTTGGCCCTCTCCTCCAGGAGCGACCTCTCCTGCACAAATTTAGTGGATTGCTCCTCCATCAAAAGGCGCGCCGCCATTTCTTTATCCCGCAATAATTTATGGCGTCGGGCGCTATTGCAAGAACTCAAGTTCCCGAATAAGAGCAGGGTCGACAGAATCGCTAAACTCACCAGGATGCGGTGCTTTAAAACTTCATCCATATTTTTAAATCCGGAATTTATTTAAGATTCTCCTTCGGCTCTTTTAAATCATAGGAGCTTGCGGAGGCATCGCCCTTAACCTTAGTCACATTAGGCAGAATAACGATTTCAACCCGGCGGTTCTGCTTGCGGCCGTCTTTGGTTTCATTAGAAGCAACCGGCCGGTATTCGCCGTAACCGATGGCCGACAAACGCTCAGGGGATACCCCCTGTTCGCCGGCTAAATAATGCAAAACACTCAAAGCCCTGGCGGTGGAAAGCTCCCAATTTGATTTCCAGCCGCTCTTAGTGATCGGAACATTATCAGTATGGCCTTCAATGCCGACATTAAACTGCGCCATATTCTCTTTAAGTATCGAAGCAACTTTGGTAAGCAAATCGTAAGCTTCCGGCCTGATCTTGGCCTTTCCGGAGTCAAATACCAGGTCTCCCACCACGGTAATTACCAGGCCTTTTTCCATCATCTGCAATTTAATCTGTTTATCGCTGATCTCCTGGCCTAGTTTTTGCTCCAGGAGCCCTTTAGCCCGGGCCAATTCTTCCAGTTGATCGCTCAACTCCTTGATTTTTTGAGCGTCGGAACGCTTGCCGACCTGAAAAATAAAGGTACAACCCATTAAACTGAAACCTATAAATAATACCAAAACTGATTTAAGAAATTTATTTTTCATTTTTCCTCTCCTTTTGCTTATACGGAAATTTAACTATAACACAACCCTCTTGATTAGTCAAGTGTTTTATCCTCAACCACTTAGATAAAAACACTCTCTTTGCGGGCGCTGCCAATCGAGACCATTGTAATTTTAGCCCCTAAAATATCCTGCAAAGCCGCTAGATAAGTACGGGCGCAATGATGCAACTGCTTAAAGGACCTGGGCTTACTATCCTGATGCGGCCAACCGCGCATAGTTTTATAAACCGGAATGGCTTTAGTTAATACTTCAAGATCCGAAGGGAATTCTTTAAAAATTTTTCCTTTATATTTATAAGCCGTACAGATCTTAACTTCTTTAAGCCCGTCCAAAACATCCATTTTCATAATCGCCACCTCGGTAATGCCGTTGAGCATTACCGATTCTTTGGCAATTAAGGCGTCAAACCAGCCGCAACGGCGCGGACGTCCGGTAGTTGCTCCGAATTCATTCCCCTTATCGCGCATAACCTTGCCGAAAGGCGCGGGGAATTCGGTAGGGAACGGGCCTTCGCCGACCCGGGTCGTATAAGCTTTACAAACTCCGACTACTTTATCAATTTTATCCGGGGATATCCCGGTGCCGATACAAGCCCCCCCGGATGTCGTCGAAGATGAAGTTACAAAGGGATAAGTACCGAAATCGATATCCAGAAATGTACCTTGGGCCCCCTCCAGCAAAATATCCTTTTTTCGGGCGACTGCCTTACTTAATAATGCGGCGGTATTGCAAATATACGGTGAAAACAGCTCGCCGTAACCCAGATACTGGGCATAAATTTCTTTGAAGCTAAATCCCGGATGCTGATATACCTTTTTAAAGATCTCATTTTTTTCTTTAAGATTATCCTTGAGTTTAGCTCTCAACACAACGGGATTTAACAAATCGATCATCCGGATCCCGCAGCGGTTGATCTTATCCGCGTAGCAAGGACCGATGCCGCGGCCGGTAGTGCCAATCTTATTCTTTCTTTTGGCCTCCCGCAACCGGTCTAAATTCTTATGATACGGCATAATCACATGCGCCAGAGATGAAATCTTAAAACGCCGTTTAAAATCGATGCCGTTTTTACGTAAATCGCCTAGTTCCGTTAAAAGCACACCCGGATCGATCACTACTCCATTGCCAATACAACAGATCTTGCCGGGATGCAATATTCCGGAAGGAATAAGATGAAAGATGTACTGCTTATCGCCAACCACCACTGTGTGCCCGGCGTTGTTGCCGCCCTGATAGCGCACAATATAATCTACTTTTTGGGACATGATATCGATAACCTTGCCCTTGCCTTCGTCCCCCCATTGCATACCTACTAGCACTATGTTCATGTGTCCTCGATTTTGGCCATCGACGATAGACGATCGACTATGGTCGATAGGTAATTTTATTATTTTACGGCGTCATCGTAAATATCTTATGCGCAATATCCGGATATTTAGCGATAAAACTTAATTCATCGTCAACCAAAGGTTTTTGGTTATGCACGTTAGCGTAGCGGACCAGCTCCAGGATCCGGGTTGCCTCTGCATCATCTTTAAAGGCTACTTCCAGCTTCTCATAGACATTCCGAAAACCTTTGATTCCGGAATATTCTCCGGCGGTAATTTTCCTGCCGGTCTCAATAATCTCCGGCTCGCCCCGCCCCAGTTCTTCATAGTCATAAAGCTCATAATTACGCCGGTCCTTTAAAGCGCCATCGGCATGGATCCCGGATTCATGAGCAAATGCGTTAGACCCTATCCCCGGCTGATTAATCGGGATCGGTACGCCAAAAGCGTAAGAAGCATATTTACAGATCTTCCAGGCCATTTTTAAATCTACTTTTTCATCTAAAAGGTAATCGCCCATCCCCTGGCCGTATTTAATCGCCAGGATTACCGAAACCAGATCCGCGTTACCCGCCCGCTCCCCCATTCCGTTAACACAGGTATTAATATAGGAATCCACCCCGGCATCAGAGGCAGCCCTGGCGCCGGCAATAGAATTAGCCACCACTAAACCTAGATCATTGTGGCAATGGACTTCAATTGGCAGTCCGACTTTTTCCCCCAGGGCTTTAATCCGGACGTAGATGCTAAAAGGGGTATCACAGCCCAAAGTATCACAATAACGGATCCGGTGGGCGCCTGCGGCTTTAGCCTGCAGGGCAAATTCTACCAGGTATTCCAGGTCCGTCCGCGAAGCATCTTCCGCATTTACCCCGATACAAGCGGCACCCATTTTTTTTGCTTCCCCTACCGCCTCCTGCATCTCCCGGATCACCGACTGATGATCCAGCTTGCCTTTAAATTTATGCACAATCATCTGATCACTGGTAGAAATCGAAAGATTAAGGTATTTCAGCTGAGGTACTAATTTAAAAGCATTCTTCACATCATCCTTGGTCGCCCGCAGCCAGCCGCTTAAACGGATATTGGCTAATCCGCCCAGACCCGAAAGCTCCAAGTTTGCATTCAGATAATTTGTTTCATGGCGGGTCAGCGGAAAACCAAACTCCGACTGAAAAACACCCATCCGGTCAAGATACCAGTTGATCATTGTTTTTTGCAGTTTAGACAGGCAAATCCGCGAAGTCTGCACCCCGTCACGGTTAGTCACATCCAATAAATAGATTTTTGGTTTATCTTTCATAATCACCTCTTCATTCTCTCCGCTTCGTGCGGGGCTCTAAAGTTAAACTAAGATTATGGTTTTTGCGGCCGGATCCGTTTTTTCTTCAATATTTCCCTTAGCTCTTGGGCCGGCACGCCGCGTGAAGAAAAAATCTCCTGATTGCCCAGAAGATAACTGGGGCCGGAAGCAATTTCCAGCTGCTCATTTAAGCTGATATTTTCTTTAAGCAGCCCGAGGCCTTCCTGGCTGCGGGCGCAATCTTTGATCTTGACTGCTTCATCAAAACTTGCGCAATCATCCCAATAGGAACTCTGGATATTTTTAGCCCGGCAAATCAAATAATCCCAGAATTTCTGCGGGTAATATTTCTGCACGCAGACCGCGCGCAGATATTCTTCCACTTCCGGCGCACCGTTTTGCGCCGCAAAGCCTCCCGCTTTTGCCGAAGTCAAAAAGTGTAAATCCGGATTGAACTCTTTTAAAGTAACCAGCAAAAGCTGGGCATTCTTATCAAAGATGCTGAAAAATAGATCGAATTTACCGGGGGTGGCTTTTTGTTGCAAAAAATAGGATACCCCGCTGGCGGCCGCTTTAAATACGTAAAAACCATTAACCAGGCGTAAATCATTCTTGACCTGGAAAAAATTATTCTCCTGATCGATTGATTTAGGAAAAATATACGCCGGTAAAACCTCAATCCCCAAATCATCGATCAATTTTTGCGCCGGCAAACCCGGATAATCCAGGAGTTTAACCTTCAACCCGGGAAACCTCTTTTTCAATATTTCGACGAAGTTTTGCGTATCGCAGGTAACACAATCCCCAGCCGTAATGACCGATAAATTTATCTCCTGCGGTTGAGTAAAAGAACAGGAAGCGTTGAATCTCCCGGGATTACGGCAGCTCCCGGTTAACCCTTGACGCTTACAATTAAGATCGCTAAAACAAGCGGGCAGTATGCTTTTAATCTGTGGATCATCACTTAAAGTATCCGCCAGGAAAAACTCCTCCACTTTAGAATCGATGATCTTACCCTCTTTAACTTTAAGCGTTAGTTTACCTAACTTGCGGCCCTGCCAAGCCGGACGGACTAAACAAACAGCATCAACCTTATCCAGCGCTTCCTTTCCCTGGGGATTATATCCGATAAAGACTACATCAATCCCTTTAATTTTAGAGAGCAAACTTAAATCTTCTTTTTCTCCCTGCGTACTCAAAAGCAGGACAATTTGCGCCCCTTCGCTCCTTAAACGCTCTACTAACTTACCGAGTAAATCAGGCTGGCTTACCGCCAAGCCTTCCGACTTCTGACTGGCCGCCTGGCCGGTTAAACCGATCAGCGCTACTTTTACTCCTTGGCAATCTTTAAGCAGATAAGGCAGAACCTGATACGAACCTAAATTAGCGCTGAGGTAAACAGGATTGGCCTTTTTAGCGTGTTTTAAGAAAAACTCCCGACCGAAATTAAATTCATCCGGCCCGACCGCTACCGCATCATACCGCATCAGCTCCAGGGCTTTATAATTAACCTCGGAGCGCGCCATATCCAGAGCAGTATTTTGCGTATATTCATCGAGCTGGCCACCGGCGGTAAAATTGCCGCAATCGACCAGCAGCAGCTGGGGATTCTTTTTTCTTAGCTGCTTGATCAGCGTGGCCCGCCGGCTTAATCCCCCGTCTTGCCGGATCGGACAATCACAGGGATAAAGCATGCCATGGGTCTGGCCGCTAAAAACGACCTCTATTTCTTCGGCGTATACAGCTGCAAACAGTAAAACCGTAAAGGCAAAAAAACCAAAAACGATTTTTAATCTTTTCACGTCCGGATAATTTTAACGGTAAGTATATTTTCCAACTCCCTGATCTTATCCTGAATCTGCGGGCTGACCGGACTATCGACATTTAATACGCTGATCGCCTTGCCGCCCGGCTTATCCCGGCCGAAGGTCATCGCGGCAATATTAATGCCGTTTTTACCCATAAATGTCCCCAGGCTTCCGATTAAACCCGGCTTGTCCCAATTGCGGATAAAAACCATCTCCCCGATCGGATACAGCTCCAGGTAATAATCATCAATCTTAACAATCCGGGGCTGCTTATTACTGGAAAGGGTACCGCAAATCGATTTACTTTCTTTATCGGTTTTAATCTCCAGTTGGATAAGATTGACAAACTCTCCCTCTTGCGCGGATTTCGATTCGCGTAATTTTATCCCTCTTTCCTTAAGCAGAGAAACTCCGTTGACAAAATTAACCGTTTCTTTCAAAATCGGCGTGAGCAAGCCCTTGGCCAAAGCCAGGGTTAGGGAACTTAAATCATATTTCGTAATCTGGCCGGAATAATTAATAACTAGTTCTTCAAATCTCCCCTCGACCAACTGGGCAGCAAACATCCCCAGTTTTTCACCCAAAATAATATAGGGATTTAAGATCTTGCAGACCTCCGCCTCCAGACAGGGATAATTGGCAGCATTGCGGATCCCGCGGCCCAGCAGCGCATCGCGGACGATCTCGGCAACCTCAATCGCCACATTAACCTGCGCCTCCTCCGTCGAAGCCCCCAAATGCGGAGTGGTAATTACGTTGTCCAGCTTTAAAAGCTCACTCTCCGCGGACAAGGGCTCATTTTCAAAAACATCCATTGCCGCGCCGGCTACTTTGCCCTCTTTTACGGCTTTGACCAAAGCCGCTTCATCGATAATCCCGCCGCGGGCGCAATTAACTATCCGCACATTATTTTTCATCATCGCAAACTCTTTATCCGAAATCATATGCCGGGTTTCATCGGTTAAGGGAGTATGCACGGTAATATAATCGGATTCCTGCAGTACTTTTTTAAGCTCGGCACTTTCCACGCCTAGGCCTTCAGCAACCTGGGCGGATAAAAAAGGATCGAATGCTAAAACCCTCATGCCGAAGGAAAGAGCGCGCTTGGCAACCTCCGAGCCGATCCGGCCGAATCCGACGATCCCTAAAATCTTATTATATAATTCCACACCCATAAACTTGGAACGTTTCCACTCCCCCTTTTTGGTAGAGGCATTAGCTTGGGCAATATTCCGGGACAAAGCCAAAATCATACTGAAAGTATGCTCCGCGGTAGAAATGGTATTGCCCGCCGGAGTATTCATCACAATAATCCCCTTGGCGGTTGCCGCCTCCAAATCCACGTTATCCAAACCCACCCCGGCCCGGCCGATTACCTTGAGCTTAGTTGCGGCCTGGATTATATCTTTATTTACTTTAGTCGCGCTGCGCACGACTAAAGCGTCATAATCCTTGATAATTTCTTTTAAGGCTTCGGGCTTGAGATCCGTTTTAACGTCGACGGTAAGCTCCTTGGAATCGTTGAATATTTTAAGCCCTTCCTGGCTTAAAGCATCGCTTACTAATACCTTGATCATCTTTATTCTCCTCAATGAGTCCGCCACCGTTACAATGGCAAACGAAATTATCCCGCCGAATATGCCAAGACCAGTTTTGTTAATTTTGGCATTTTAACGGGACTATTTTAGAAATACCTCTTCAGCAGCCTTAACCCCGGCGCCAAGCGTGAACTTATAACCCATTTGGGTCAACACCTTCTCTAAGCAAGCAATCCCCATGATAATATCCGATTCGGTGATAAAACCCATGTGCGCAATCCTAAAAACCTTGCCCTTAAGCTCAGCCTGCCCTCCGGCAATGGTTACCCCGTAAGTATCAC
The DNA here is from genome assembly GCA_020052635.1 of Candidatus Omnitrophota bacterium. Taxonomy (GTDB): domain Bacteria; phylum Omnitrophota; class Gorgyraeia; order Gygaellales; family Profunditerraquicolaceae; genus UBA6249. Next base: position 3,709 of record JAGVOR010000047.1, on the reverse strand, counting down.
GCATGGTTTTAACTAACTTTTCCCCGTCCAGTCCGGCCGGGACGCAAGCCGCGGTTACCCCGTCGCTGGCTGCCGTAGGAGCAAATAATTCCAGCCCCAGGGCTTTGATTGCCGCACGGGTGGCATCCGCCATAATTTTATGCCGCTTAAAGATATTTTCCAATCCGTCCTGCTGCATCATCTTTAGCGCTTCGTTTAAAGCACTGATCAGCGTAATCGATGAGGTAAACGGCGTATCATTCTTATCCAGCGCTTTCTTAGCCTTTCTTAAATCCAAATAATACCTTCCGGTTTTTGAAACTTCGACCAGCTTCCAGGCCTTCGGGCTAAGCGTAATAAAACCGAGTCCCGGCGGCAGCATTAAGCCTTTCTGCGAACCAGCTACCACCACATCTACCCCCCAGGCATCCGGTTTTATATCGACGGCACCTAAACCGCTGATCGCATCAACCGCTAAAACCGCCGGGGTTTCTTTGACGATTCCGGCAATCGCCCGGATATCGTTATCAACTCCGGTAGAAGTCTCGCACAGTGTAGTAAACACCACTTTAATCTGCGGGTTAGCCTTTAATCTTTTGCCGATCTCCTCAGGGCTAACCGCCTTTCCCCATTCAACATCGATAATTTCGGTAGTGATGCCATAAGCCTTGCAAAGCTCGGTCCACCTTTCGCCGAATTTGCCTCCCTGCACGACCAAAGCTGTATCCCCGCTTGAAAGCAGATTAACTACCGCCGCCTCCATTGCCCCGGTGCCGGAAGAAGAAATAATAAAAACGTCGTTAGCGGTTTGAAAAACCCATTTTAACCCGCAACCTACCTCCTTCAAAATCTCCTGGAATTGCGGCGTGCGGTGATGAATGATCGGTTTGGCCATAGCGGCGCTTACTTGCGGCGGTAAAGGAGTCGGACCGGGTGTAAGTAAATACTCTTTTTTCATGGTAAATCTCCCTCGTAGCTGATTTGTTTTTACTGTGTTTTTCTATCTGTCTTATTTCTTCTTCCCGTCTGGAACAATGACTTCATCGACTAAACCGTAATCTTTAGCTTCCTGCGCAGACATAAAATAATCACGGTCAGTATCCTTCTGGATCTTTTCCAGCGGCTGTTTGGTGTGCTGCGCCAAGATTTCATTGATCCGGTCACGCGCCTTTAAAATTTCTTTGGCCTGGATTGAAATATCCGAGGCCGCCCCCTGCACTCCTCCCCAGGGCTGATGAATCATTACCCGGGAATTGGGTAAAACGAACCGCTTGCCTCTGGTTCCGGCGGATAATAAAACCGCGCCCATACTGGCGGCCTGGCCGACGCAATAAGTGGCTACATCGCATTTAATAAATTGCATCGTATCATAAATCGCCAACCCTGCAGTTACCGAACCGCCCGGAGAGTTGATATAAACATTGATATCCTTATCCTTATCCTCCATCTGCAGAAAAAGCAGCTGAGCGATAATTAAATTAGCCACATAGTCATCAATCGGGGTACCGATAAATAAAATCCGGTCCTTTAAAAGGCGCGAGTAAATATCGTAGGCGCGCTCAAAACCTCGCGTAGTTTGCTCAATGACCATCGGAACCAATATCTGATTTTTTTTATCCATCACGAATCCTCCTAGCCTGGGTAGGCATGCCGACGCAATCGGCCACAAGGCACACCAACGCAATTCTTATCGGCGTTGGGTGATCCGATCTGCGTCGGGCAGTTTTTTAAGAAACCACCTGCCAATCCGCTTCTCTTAATAAAAATTCCATCACCTGGCGCGGCATATGGTCATCGATGGCGATATTTTCTTTTTTAGCGATCTGCGATAAAATTAAATATATTTTTACCTGTTTTTTGGCCTCCGGCCGGATCTTTTCCAGGAGCATTTTTTCCTGCTCTTCGATTATTTCCCGGCCGACACCTTTCATCGCCAGATCAAGCTTGGTCTGCCTGAGCATATCCTGAGTTTGACGCTCAACCAACCCCGGCGGTAATTTAAAATCCAGCTTTTGAGCGATATTTTCAATCAACTCACTTTCAATCCTCTGGCGCTCCTGATTTTCTTTGGAGATAAAAATCTGCCTTTCCACCGCTTTTTCAAATTCGCTCAAATTGGGATAGCCTAAGGAACGGCTGAATTTATCATCCAGGGTTTGCGCCTTGCGCGACTCTTTAGCCGCATCGATCTGACGCTTAATTTCATCGGCTGAGACCGAGATAGTTTTATATTTGATTACCTGCCCCTTATAGTCCTTGACCGGAATCTCGGGCGTGACTTCCACCGTCGCCTTAAAAGAAAGGCTTACGCGATCAAGCTTGACATCGGTAATTTGAGGCAATTCGATAACATCAAGCTTTTCATCGGCAATTGCCTGGTTATAAACATCCGGGACCAGCTCCTTAAGCACCTGTTCATGCACGCTGGAAGCATAATGTTTTTCCAAAAGGTCACGGGGCGCTTTGCCGGGCCTAAAACCCGGGACCTTAGCCTCTTTGGACAGCTGCGCAAAGATCGCTTCAAATTTATTTTTAACCAATTCTCCGGTTACAGCTACATTAATTTCACGCTTAGTATCGTCTAATTTCTTTACTTCGGTTTTCACCCCGCACCTTCCTTCTTATTTGTATCATTCCTGCCTGCATCTATGTATCGCACTTTAATGCTTAAAGAATGATGATTACTTTTCCCGCCCCTTTATCAAGTTGATCTTGCTACTTCCGAACTGGCAAAAGGTGCGGGGTTACATCCTAAACTTTTCCCCCAAATAAACCTGCCTGGCCTGCGGGTGGTTAATTAAATCGTGCGCCGAGCCGGAAATCAAAATCGCACCCTCCGAGATTAAATATGCCCGGTCGGTAATCGAAAGGGTTTCCCGGACATTATGATCGGTTAATAAAATCCCCAATCCTTTTGCCTTTAACTCCTTAATAATCTCCTGCGCTTCATTAACCACAATCGGATCAATCCCGCTGAACGGCTCATCCAAAAGTATAAAAGAAGGATTGGTCACCAGCGCCCGGGTAATCTCCAGGCGCCTTCTTTCTCCGCCGCTCAAAGTGTAAGCCTTATGCTTGGCTAAATGCGCGATATTCAATTCTTCTAAAAGGGAGGCCAGCCGGCGTTTCCTCTCCTGCTTACCTAAAGACAAAGTCTCCAGGATCGCGTTGATATTCTCCTCCACCGTCAGCTTGCGGAAAATCGACGGTTCCTGGGCCAGATAACCGATCCCGAAACGCGCACGCTCATGGATCGCCATGTTGGTAATATTATGGTTGTCGAAAACTATCGTTCCCTTGTTCGGGGAAACAATGCCCACAATCATATAAAAGGTAGTCGTTTTACCGGCCCCGTTAGGACCCAACAGGCCCACAATCTCTCCCCGTTTGACCGTAATGTCGACGCCTTTAACAACCTGGCGGCCGTCATAGGACTTAGCTAAACCTTTAGTTTCCAATAACTGCATCCATATTCTCCGTTTGGTAAATAATGATCTGGGGCTTGCCGGTTAAAGTAATCTTTTTATCCGCGGCGGTATAAATGGCTTCCTGGCTATAGGAGATATTCTCACCGCGCACAATCCGCACATTACCCTGGGCAATGATTTTGTCAATCGAACTGGAGATCGCCGGCACACCCGCCGCCGCAGCCGGTTTTTTATTCTCCTGTTTCGGAGTAAAATAAACCTGCATTTTATCGCTGTAAATAGTCATATCCGGCTTTTCTACT
>JAGVOR010000141.1 GCA_020052635.1 Candidatus Omnitrophota bacterium | reverse complement strand
TTTTTAAATAATATAATACCGCGGTTTTTATCCCGCTAAAACTAAAATCCAAATGTTCATCCGTATCTAAGCAGGCAAATTTAATTTTATGCGGGTTGCCGCCAAGCGCCGTCTTTTCAACTTGCGGCCCGCCCGGATAACCTAATCCCATAATCTTAGCAACTTTATCAAAAGCCTCTCCGCAGGCATCATCCCTAGTCTGCCCCAATACCAAAGGATTGGAAAAATCCCTTAAGTAGAATAAAGTAGTATGGCCGCCCGATACTACCAATGCCACGGCCGGCAATTTAAGATCCGGATAAACGAGCAGATTGGCATAAATATGGCTGTGGATATGATTAACTCCCACAAGCGGTTTATTCAGGCTTAAAGCTAAAGCTTTGGCAAAACTCACCCCCACCATCAAGGAGCCGGGCAAACCCGGATTGGACGTTACAGCTACCAGATCGATTTGTCCGGCTTTGATTTTTGTGGTTTTTAGCGCTTGAGTAAATACCTGCGCGATACTTTCCAGTTGGATCCGCGAAGCAATCTCCGGGACCACTCCGCCGTGGCGGCTGTGGTATTTAAGGCTACTGGCAACAATATTCGCCAATACGGTTTTTCCGTCTTTGACTAACGCTACTGCGGTTTCGTCGCAGGAACTTTCCACCCCTAAAACAATCATGCTTTACCTGTCTTTTTTTATCAGCAGATCAGCGCACTGCCTGTGAAAGAAAAATAAACTCATAACCTTCTTTTTCAATTTCCGGAAGCACTTCCTTTAATACCAGCAGGGTATTTTTCCGGTCATGCCCGATACCGATAGCTAAACCGTTTCTGGCGGCAAGATTTTTTAATTTTTCCAATTGGCTGCGGATATATTCAAAATTACCCTGGTTATCCAAAAAGATATCTCTTTGCGCAAAGCGGACCTTCATTTCCCTGGCTAAATCAGGAAATACCGAATCCTTGATGACAAAGCTGTCAAAAAAATACAGGCCCCTTAGTTTAGCCTGAGCCAATATGACGGCAGCGGTTTTAGGATCCTGGGATACTTTTGACCCCATATGATTGGAAATTCCTTTGGCCAAACCCACGCTGGATAAATCCTGCTCAATAATCTCCCTGATTTTTTTAGCCGGCATTACCGTAGTAACCGTATTTTTTTCCAGATCATACTGCTCTTTCGGCTCCATCGGTAAATGCAGAATAATTTCACAACCTAAATTATTGAGCTGCTGGCTTAAGGCAGCTGAATGCTTAAGCGCGGGTAAAACAGCGCAAGTTAACGGCTGCTTTATTTGCCGGATAATCTGGAGGTTGCTTAAATTATACCCCCAATCGTCGATTACAATCGCAATCCGGCCTTTGATTAAAAGAGGTTTTTTTACCACTGCGGTTTTATGCGCAACAGGCTTAAGCGGGGTTTTCTTCTTGGCTAACGGGGTAAGAATAACCCCCACAAATCCCAAAAAAAACAGGATGATCACCAAAAATTTTAAGGTGGTTTTGTTCATTCTTTTAGATCCGCCAAGCAAACTATTTAACCTGCTGATAAATCGCAATTGCTTTTAAAGTATCGACCGCCCGGATAATCTGCGGATCGGCTTTATAATCAAAAGCATCTTTAGCGGGTTTATCCGTTTGCCGGCTATCCTGCAGAGGATCCACGATCCGCTCCTGCTTCCCTTCAGGTTCCGCGGAATCAAATCTAGCCGCCTCTTTTGCTTCGACTAAAATATCCGGAGTAATCCCTTTGCCCTGGATAATCTTCCCGGATGGGGTAAAATAATGGCTGGTGGTTAAACGTAAGGCCGATCCGTCACCCAGCGGAATCACAGTTTGCACCGATCCCTTGCCGAATGATTTCTGGCCGATGATGATGGCCCGCTTATAATCCTGCAAGGCTCCGGCGACAATCTCGCTGCCGGAAGCAGAACCCTCGTTGATCAGAACAACCAGCGGCAAATCCAGATTTGTATTTTTGGCTTCGGAGAAAAACTCCAGGTTCTTTTCCTGTTTACGCCCCTTGGTATAAGCAACCAGTTTATTCGGCTCCAGGAACTTACCGGTTACCTTAACCGCTACATCCAATAGTCCGCCGGGGTTATTCCGCAGATCGATAATCAAGGCTTTCATTCCCTGCTTAGCAAGCAGGCTTAAAGCATTGTTCAAATCAGAAAATGTATTTTCGCGGAATTCTCTTAAACGGATATAAGCGATCCCGTTCTCCAAAATACGCACATATTTAATATCGGTAATTTTGATCATGTCTCTTTTGATCTTAAACTCCAGGAGCTTCTTTTCGGTATCCCTTAATACCGTAAGATGAACCATCTCTCCAGGCTTGCCCCGCATTTTTCTTACCGCGTCAGTCAAGGACATCTCCCGGGTTAACTCTTCATTAATCTTAACAATATGATCGTTGGCCTTAATCCCGGCCTTCCAGGCGGGAGTATCTTCAATCGGGGTGATTACCGTCAGCAGGCGGTCTTTAATGGTAATTTCAATGCCTAATCCGCCGAATTTACCTTCTGTATCCACTTTTAATTCTTCGAAAGTATCCGGGTCCATAAACTGACTATGGGCATCCAGGGAACTTAAAATTCCGCTAAGCGCCCCATAAACCAGGTCCTTGGTTTTGGTTTCTTCAACATAATCATTTTGAACAATCGCCAGGGTCTGGGCAAACAACTCAACCTGCTTGTATAACTGATCGAAGTTTTTCTTTTTATTATCGGAAAAACCAATCCGGACGGAAACCATAACTATTAAAACTAACAAAAAAACAAAAACTGCGCTTTTACGTATCAACTTAACCTCCCTTTAATCAATTCCTGCACTACTTTGGGATTTGCCTTGCCAGAGCTTTTCTTCATTACCTGGCCGACCAAAAACATCAAAGCATTGGCTTTACCTGACCTAAAGTCATTGACTGATTTTTCGTTTTCTTTAATTACTGCATCAATCACCTGATCTAAGGCGCTGGCACTTGAGATCTGTTGCAAATTCCCCTCTTTAATTAATTCCTGGGCACTTTTACCAGTGTCAAGGATTTGAGTAAGCACGGTCTTGCCCGAAAGATGGGAGATATCCTGTCCTTGCACGAACCCAATAAGATCAATCAATTCTTCTATCTTCAAAGGCAATTCTGCCAAGCTGCATTTGCGGGCATTAGCCTCGGCGGTAAGTGGCCCGATAAGCCAGTTGGCCATTTCTTTTTTGTCTTTGCCCGAAAACTGCCGGATACAGCTTTCAGCAAACTCAGCGTTCTTTTTAGTATTCACCAAAATCTTGGCATCATATTCGGTTAACCCGTAGGCTTGCATAAACCGGCGCATTTTCTCCTGCGGCAACTCCGGTAATCCAGCTTTTACCTCCTCAACCAAAGACTTCTCAATGATAAAAACCGTTAAATCCGGATCCGGAAAGTACCGATAATCCTTAGACCCTTCTTTGGTCCGCATGGGGGCGGTAACTCCATTTTGCTCATCCCACAGCCTGGTCTCCTGGTCCATTTTTCCCCCGGATTCCAAAAGCTTGGTTTGGCGTTCTACTTCATAGGTTAAAGCATCTTTTACCCCTTTAAATGAATTCATATTTTTTAATTCGGTTTTTACACCCAACTCCAGCGATCCTTGGGGGCGTAAAGAAATATTGGCATCACAACGCAGTGAGCCTTTCTCCATATCGCAATCCGAAACATCCAGGTAACCAATGATATTTTTCAAAGCAGTCAAATAATCAAAGGCCTCCTGCGGACTATTTAAATCCGGTTCGCTGACGATCTCAAGCAAAGGAATCCCCGTCCGGTTAAAATCAATCAGGCTGACTGTTTCTTCATGGATCAATTTACCGGCATCCTCCTCTAAATGCACCCGGGTAATGCCAATGCGCTTAGGCTTTTCATCAACCAAAATGTCAAGGTAGCCATGGCGGGAAAGCGGTAAATCAAACTGTGAAATCTGGTAATTTTTCGGTAAATCCGGATAGAAGTAATTTTTGCGGTCAAACTTAGTGTGCTCTTGGATCTGACAGTTGAATGCCAGGGCTAATTTAATCGCAAAATTTAGTGCCTGCCGGTTATAGACCGGTAAAGAACCCGGAAACCCCAGGCAAACCGGACAAACATTGGAATTAGGCGGATTACCGAAATCCGTAGAGCAGCCGCAGAAAGCCTTAGTCCTGGTATTTAATTGCAGATGAACCTCTAATCCGATTACGGTCTGGTATTTCATCCCTCTCCTTCTTTATATTTAATTATTGAACCCGCACCCTTAAAGAGAATTCCATCGAAGGAGCAGGATCAGAGTTTAGGTTTAATTTTATGCCACTCTGTATTCTGTTCAAAAGCATGTGCTACTCTAAACAACATCTCTTCATTAAATGGCTTAGCCATAATTTGCAAACCTACCGGCAATCCTTCCCGCGTAAATCCGCAGGGAATCGAAATCGCCGGAATACCGGCAAGGTTAACGGAAATAGTATAGATATCCGAGAGGTACATTTTTAAAGGATCCGTAGTCCGCTCCCCGATTTTAAAAGCTCCGGTAGGAGATGTCGGTGCAACCATGCAATCAAACTCCCCGAAAACATGGTCAAAATCCTGCTTAATCAGTGTCCGCACCTTTAAAGCCCGCAAATAATAGGCATCGTAATATCCATGCGATAATACAAATGTCCCCAGGATAATCCGCCTTTTTGCCTCCTGCCCAAACCCCTGCGCCCGGGTTAATTTATACATTTCAATCAGGTTATTGGAAGGTGCACGGTATCCGTATTGAACCCCGTCAAACCTGGCCAGGTTTGAACTGGCTTCGGCAGTAGCGATAATGTAATAAACCGGCACCGCATACTCCGTATGCGGCAAAGCTACCTGGTGTGTCGATGCCCCCAGATTTTTAAGCTTCTCAATCGCGGCTTCAATAACCGCTTTTACTTCGGGATCGATCCCGGATACAAAGTATTCTTTAGGTATCCCTATTTTCAATCCCTTGATATCCAGCCCCAATGAAGCTTGATAATCCGGGACAGGTTGATTAACGGAGGTAGAATCAAGC
>JAGVOR010000173.1 GCA_020052635.1 Candidatus Omnitrophota bacterium | reverse complement strand
AAGCAATATTATATTGCCGTAACTTTATTTTTCCTGGCCCTTATTTCCTGGCCGATGGTGGTTACTTTGCCATCGGTGTTACTTTTACTGGATTACTTTTTACGCCGTAAGTTTAATCTGGGCATTTTTAAGGGTAAAATTCCCTTTTTTATTCTATCTTTAATTTCCGGCACGCTGGCTGTAATCAGCCAATATTCCAGCGGGGCTGTAAGAAACGAAAACAGTTTTAATTTTTTTATCTGGCCTAAATCGCCGGCTGCAGCATAATTTTTTACCTGCAGAAAATATTCACCCCGATCAAGCTTTCCTGCTTCTATCCCTACCCGGAGCTAGGGGATAGTTTTTCAGTTTTTTATCCTTTTCTGGGTGTGGTTATTTTGTTTAGTTTAGTAATCATCTCGGGTAAATATACCAGAAAAGTACTTTTCGGCTGCGGTTTCTTTCTGGCCAGCCTTATTCCGGTTTTACAATTCATTCCGGTCGGCAATACGGTTGTTGCTGACCGGTATGTTTATATTGCTTTCCTGGGTATATTTTAGCCGAAGGAATTTTTTGGTGGTTAAGCCGAAGGAGCGGGCAAACATGCCTGAAACAGAATTTGATTTTGGTAACTTTAATTTTTATCCTGGGTCTTTTAGCTGGATTAAGCTGGCAGAGATGCAGGGTGTGGAGGGACAGTAAAACTTCATGGGATGATGTTTTAAATAGATATCCGGGCACGGCGATCGCCCTCAGCAACCGCGGGAGGGTTTATTAGCAGAATGGCGATTTAGCTGCCACCCTGTTTGATTACAACCAGGCGATTAAAATCAACCCTCGCTACCCAGAGGTTTTTAATAATCGCGGGGTTATTTACAAGAAACAAAAAAATATGCAACAAGCTTTATCCGATTATTCCCGCGCCATCGAAATCAGTCCTGATTACGCCGATCCATATTACAATCGCGGTAATCTTTATCGGCAACAGGGAAATCTGGCTGCCATTCTGGCTGACTAATCGGGCAATTAAAATTAATCCCAGCTATGCGCAGGCTTTTAATAACCGCGGCTTGATTTATTATCAACAGGGTAATTTTAACCGGTCGGTTTCTGATTATAGCCGCTCGATCGAAATCAACAATAATTATATGCCAGCTTATTTTAACCGGATGATTTCTTATTATGCCGCAAAGGAATACGCTTTAGCCCGGGCAGATCTGGATAAGGTCAGGAGATTTGGTTATACGGTTGATCCAGGGATGCTGGCGGGCCTTACAGAAATATCAGGCATTGATAAATAGGGTAGTATAATCAGTATCCAGGAGGTACCGGGAGTGTATAAAATACTCTATAATTTAATCTTTATCATTCTCTTCTTAATTCTCGCCAGAACCAACAGGACCGCCGCGGCCGCAGCGCATAAAATATCCAAAGAAATAATTATTTTAAGTTTTATCATTATTTTATATGCGGTTCAAGGTATGCCGACACTGGATTTTAATGCTTATTACGTTAGATTTTACCCTGCCGAAAAAATGTTGATTTTCGGCAGATACCTTGTCTCTTTAGGCTTAAGGATAATTATGTTGGTTGCTGGTATCGGCATTATATTCCGCAAATAAATCTTCCGGAGAATTATTATCGGGTCAGCTTGTTTTAATTTGGCGACCATCTTCTGGAAATACCCCTCGGCGGCGGTAAAAAGATTTATCCTGCTGAAGATCAATGAAGGGGTACTGCCACTTGAGTTATTGCCTAGAATCAATCAGCTTAACTCGGATGTACGTTACGGTTTATGCGCTGCTGGATATTATCGTTGCCTTATTCCTTATTTATTTGCTTACTTGCCTTAGGATCCGGGAGCAGTTCAGGTAAGATTTTGATCTTACCGCGCCGGTAGAAGTATTTGGGCCGGGAGATGGATATTATTACCTGTGCTTTGTTTTTGTAATAATCGGCCTAAAGTGATATACTATTATTAAAGCTTGCATCGGGTTGGCAGATTTCGGTTTAGCCTGGCCTAATGGCTTAGAATACTTAGCTGCAAAGGACGGCAAAATGGGATTATTTGATTTTTTTATCAAGAAAAAAGCTCCGCCACCTAAGCTGGATTTTGTCGAAAAAAGGCTGCTGCCGAGATGGAAGATCCAGGCTCCGGCTAAGATTAAATGGCCGACAGCTAAAGATTATCTGCCTTGTGAAGTCAGGGATTTGAATATGCGGGGGTTTTGTTTGGTTTTATCCGAAAAACTGATTGTGTATAATACGCGGGCGGAACTTTATTTCAACGAAAAGTATTTCTTCGATATCGAAATTGCCGTGACCTGGCATAAGGAGGCGCAAGGGCAACAACTTTACGGCATCAAATTCGTAAAAGTGCGGGATTCAGACAGAGAAAAAATTTATCAGATGATGAAGGAGAATTTTGCCGGGCACTTCGGGAAATACCAGTAGGCAGCTTGAGGGCCCAATCGGCGAATTGATTTTTGGCATCCGCGGCAGTATAATTTATCTATTGAGGTAAGCACGCTAAAATTAATCCCAGGGGGCAAAAAAGAGTGAATGCCGGGTCAGTCGAGACAGCTAAAAACAATCTTTAAACATAAGGATTGCTTTTTTATAACCGGGAGAGGATATGTCCGATCAAATAAACAGAATAACTAAGACAGATCTGTTGAAAAAAATTGAGGCGATGCTTAGGCATGACATTAATTTGGATGTGCATCAAATTTTTTCCAGGATCGAGGATTTCTTAGTGGCTCAAGAAAAAGCCAAGCCGCTGCCGGGAGAGGGAATCGGATATGTTTATATCGATGAACAGCGGCAGGATGAATATTTCGAATGGGAAAAAAGCATTAAACAGGAATGGTTTGCGATTATCGAAGATATCAGGGAAAGTATTAAGCGGCAGAAAAGCGATCCGCTTTAAGCGTAAGTTTTAAAAAGGAGAAACTATGAATAGTGCTACCCCCGGGGCAATATGTAGTATATTACCCATGGAGATTAACAATTGAAAGGGGGTAGCGTATTTGTTATGACGGATTAGATGTCGCAAGTAAAGGAAGTTTTGTGCATGTGCGGGAGATACTTATTCGTTACGCCGGCACAATTGCCGGTATGCTGGAAGAAAAAGATAAGCTAGAAGTTAAGATTAAAGGATATCGTACGAAAGATATCGAGCTTATCAAGACCATTCCGGGTATGGGAGAGGTATCTTTACGAACCAACAAGCTGCGATAGGTGATATTAAGCGATTCAACTATGCCAAGCAGCTTACCAGCTACTGCGGTTTGGTACCTATGGTATACGCAAGCGGAGAACGGGTTGAATATGGATACATTACCCGTGAAGGCAGAAGCGAAGTTAGGCGTGTGGGTATACAATGCGCGCATGCCGTAGTACGCAGTAAGGCGCTTGAAAGCCAGCCATTACGCCGATGGTGGCTGCATATTGCACGGCGCCGGGGCGTTAAGACGGCATTAGTAGCGCTGGCGCGTAAGTTTATAATAACAGACCGACTATCCCCGGGTTTAGCCTGGGGAGTATTCATTGATTACGTTTTACGTGCTTCGGGATCAAAAAGAATATGATTATACATTATTGATGGCTGCATAAGCACGCCTAAGGTATTCAAAACTTGGGAAACAGCCGTCGATAATGATGATTCGTTGATAGATAATTTGGATCAATGAATAGATACAGCCAGCATTACACGACCTTGGTCTTGGAGACCGTAGAGGAGAATGGGCGTATCTTACAGTATCAGTTGAGTGTGCGAGCCACGGGGCTTAGCACGAATGGGAGGATGGCTGATCTCAATTGCGTTCTTTATCAAAGCAATGTTATTTACTAACAGTGTTTGATAAAGCACTATTCATGGGAGGAATAATGAAAAGAGTTAAACTAGGACAGAGTACGATAGAATATATAATTATTTTTGCAGTTGTAATCGGGGCAATTATTGTTGTGGCAAATAGATTTTTTCCACATGTGCAAAGTGCGGTTGGTAGCTTAAAAGCTTCTATAGATAGCAAGGTGAAGTAGTAAAATCTATGGCGCTTACTAATTGTAAAACCTGTGCAATAGGGGAGCCATTCTGGTGCCCGAAACCTGCCCGTACAAATTCTTAACAGCTAAAAAGATAGTATTAACAATAATTTCTGTAATTTTAGTAATCGTCACATTCTTTTTTTTACAGAAATTCTTCATTAATTTATCAGAGTCTTTAGCTAAAGATGAGCTTTTTCCAACAGAATTAAAAGAAGCATTGTATTGGCTTGATGCAGGCGCAGGTAAGGTGCAATGTTTTTTATGCCCCCGCCAATGCCTGATTCCACGGGGGCAGCGCGGTTTTTGCCGGGCGAGGAAAAATATTAATGGTAAGCTCTATTGTTTAACTTATGGCCGGCCGGTAGCGGTCCACATCGATCCGATAGAGAAAAAACCATTTTT
>JAGVOR010000149.1 GCA_020052635.1 Candidatus Omnitrophota bacterium | reverse complement strand
GTTTTTATTTACCCTCTTTTTGAAAACCCTTTCTTTTTTGGCCGATTTAGCCTTGATTCTGCTTACCTATATACCATACTTTTACTATAAAGCCCGGTAGGCAAAATGAAAAAATCCCGCTTCCTCAAAATTTTTTCCATTTTTCTTTGTATTTTACTTGTATTCGAGCAAACTGGTTTTGCCCAGTCTGTTGCTGAATTAAATATCTCAAGCCACCTATCTTCTTTCAGCAAGACTTTTACCCCGGATAAATTCCGCCCCCTGCATTTAAGAAGTGTTACCTACGATCAGTTAAATAGTGATTTTATCCTCCGCCTGGACAAAGGGGATAATCTGAATTTAAAATCCGAGGAAGTAGAGTCCGTGACTAAGAACCTGTTGAATTATTTCTTGGTCGGGATCGCTTTACCGAATACCTCCTTTTGGGTTAATTTACGCCCGGATTTACCGCAGGAGATTATTGACCCGCTTCTGGCTCAAACTGAAGTCGGCAGGATACTTTTAGAGGCGGATTTGCAGCTTAAAAAAGACACCGCTGATGCTACTAATCCGCAGACCCCGCAGGGCAGGGAATATTGGAATAAACTCTATCGCAGGGCAGGGGAGATTTACGGAACCCAAAATGTAAAAATCCCTACCCTGGTTCGCCCCTGGATTGTCCCTTCCGAGATTATTATCCGGGAGACCTCAGATTCCGCCTACATTTATAAAGCTACGTTAAAAGTAATGCTGGAACAGGATTATCTCAAGGGTAATGCGGTTTATTCTTTTAAGGACGAGAAGGAGAAGCAGCTTAATGAATACTCAGCGCAGATCATCCGGGAAGATCTTATTCCGAGATTAAACAAAGAAATCAATAATGCTAAACGCTACGCCGCTTTAAGGCAGGTTTATTATTCGTTGATCCTGGCGCAGTGGTTTAAAGCGCGTAATCAGAATAAAAATACGGAGCATGCGCTCCGGATTGACCGTAAAAACCTTACTGGTTTATACGCCAAGACCGATTATGCGGTTGATGCTTATTTTACTGCTTATAAAGAAAATTTTGCCCAAGGCCAATACAATATTAAAGAACCGGTATCCACCCCTTATGGCCAGGTGATCAGAAGTTATTTTTCGGGTGGAATTGCGGATATTGCGCCGGTTGTTCCCGCCCTGGGAGATATCTCTGGCGGGGTAGTTACGGTTGTGCCAGCGGTTAGCGGAGGAGAGGCAACAGTTGATCCGTCGATGCTTACTCTGGAAGTTTCAGGCAGCGATAGCGAGGTTAGAATAGTTACCCATTCTGCAGGGCAATGGAGACCCGATCCCGGTGTTGCCGGGGAAAAACCGGTAGATAAAAATCCTGCTTCGAACAACTTAGCCGATAGGGCCGCTAACGATGGAATAACCGCTCAGCAAATCAGAGAGGTTGTTGCTGAGTCCCGGATCCGGTTTGACAGGTCCCGGTTAGAAAAGGTTGTTACGGCTGTTGAAATTGCAGGGTATGAAAGAAATCTAGAACGCTATGGTGTGCGCCACAAGGGTATCGCTTTGGCGATTGGCAATACAGATATTTCTTTGGATATTATACATCGTTTAGACCGCCTGTCATGCATGGATGATCAGGCATTTGCTTATTTTGCTACCCGGGCAATTGTGGCGATGCGGCATAACCTCAGGCAAATGGAAGAGGCCGTCTTAAGGGCTGAGCGCGTATACGAGATGAGCCGTAATCTGTCTGAATTCGTCGCCGATGACAGCCTGGGTTTTTACATGTTGTTAACCCTGCGGATTATCCTGGAGGAACAAAGTTCCGACAAATTTGGCCGGTTATACAGCCGGATATGCAGAAAAAGCCCCGAATCCCAGAGTTATTACAGTAATCACCTGCCGGAAATTAAAAATATCGCAACTTTTGTGGCCCAACGTGATATTAACCAAGAGGCTAACTACGTTCTGCTTGCCTATTTTCTTTACCACCGGAATGTCAAATGGTTGGTTGATGAGAATTACCGTCCTTATTTGGAGTTGTTAAAACGCAGGTTCGGGATAAGCGAAGAAAAATTCGCTCACTTTTTGTCGCTTAATGACCCGGGGTCTATCGAGCAGAAGATTAGAGAGGCTTTTGCCGTTGATGCGCCGCTTAGTGAAGCTGTCAGGAAGAAATTAGGCGAGGTTATTTACAGAGCTACGGATTTTACGGTAGGAGAACTGTTGGCTGACCCCGCTCTTTTAAGAATTTACAGCGACGAAATAGCGCAGGCAATAGGCGAAACGATGCCACTGGTGCTGGAAGGGGAACAAGAGGAATTGCAGCGTTTACTGGCAGGAGAGGGGGTCGCGCAGGATAAAAAATATGCCGGCACGGTGGCTAATCTCACCCGTTTAATTCAGGAGCGGCGGGAAGGATTATCAGCGCTTATCCATGACCGTTTAATTTCGACACTGGACGCGTTAGAGGTCGCTATTCGTAAAAATAGCGAAATAGATTTAACGGAAAGCGGATTGGAGCAGATTTTAGCCCAGCTGCGTGAGCAGTTAAGCAGGATTGAAAGCCTGGCGGCTGGTTACGCGGATCAAGCGCCGGAGGTGATAGAAGTTACGGAGATTTTAGCCTGTATATCTGAGGCGATGGATCTGTTGGCTAAAACAAGCGGCACCGGATTTGCGGCGAAGGGCCCCAGGGATGCGCTGAATCATAAATTAGCCGCTTTGCGCCGGGCGGCGCTGGAACTTGGCCGGCAGAGCCAAGCCCTTTGGCAGGTAAAGACTGCCCAGGATCTTAAGCGCCAGGCATTTGAGGCAGACCGGACAGCTTTTATAGAGGTATTGAATAACCGCATTCATATGGCAGAGTCTTTGCTTACCGGAATTACCTTTCTGACAGGGCAGGGGATAGAGAAGCGTCTTTTAAGAAGGGTGCCCCGCGAGATGAAACTTGGGGATATCTTTCATGATTGTATCGGCATGCGTCTTATGCACGGGTTTATGCCGGCGACCAACGTCTTCTGGACCTTAGGCCCATGGCTGATGAATGGGGGGTATCAGATTGTTGAAGTGTTGGATAATGGTAATCCAGTGGCCAAACAACATGCAGAACTCAAGGTTTATAATGGCCAACTCGCTGTTGGAATTGAGGATATTAGTTTTATGCCGGCGGATGTGGCTAAACAGGAAGTACGCGACCATCTGATGGATGTACCTACCAGGGAGCTTTATTTAGCAGCTACCTTAGGGTGGGGCCGTAGCGCTGCCCAGGCCATGGGTAACGGAGAAGTTTTAATGTATCCGTATATACATGACATGGTGAAACAGGCGGGCCAGGGCAATCTTTATTATGCCATGGTAAGCAGAGAAAAAGCGCCAGAAGGAGATTCTCGTGCAGTTGAAGCGGCGCAGGCAAGGGGGGTTTTAGG
>JAGVOR010000197.1 GCA_020052635.1 Candidatus Omnitrophota bacterium | reverse complement strand
GTGGAAGCGATGACCATGGGGGACCGGATCGCCGTGATGAAAGATGGGGTGGTGGCCCAGTTGGGGGACCCGATTGATGTGTATGATCATCCGAAAAATAAGTTTGTGGCCAGTTTTATCGGTTCTCCGCCGATGAATTTTATGCAGGGTAAAATAATCAAGAAGGATGGCAAACTTTATTTTGATGAAGGTAAAATCCAGGTTAAGCTGGTGGAAGATATGTATAAAAAAATGGCCAATTACGTTGACCATGATGTATTCTTCGGCATCCGCTCTGAAGATATTTACGATAAATTATTCGTTTCTCAAGCCCCGCCGGAAAACATCGTCCGGGTAAACTGCGAAGTTTTTGAGCCGATGGGCTCGGAGGTTTATCTTTACCTGAATACGGGTAAGCATACCTTTATTGCCCGGGTTAGCGCACATGACCGTCCTAAGGTCAATCAGGAAATGGATGTTGTTTTTGATATGAGTAAGGTGCATTTCTTCGATAAAAATACCGAAGAGACTATTTGTTAGGCTGCAAAAAAACATCCTTAAAGCTAAAACTCAATGCCGCAAAATACCATTCCCAGAAAGATCTGGTTATTCGGTTTATCTCTGGCCGTTATTTGCTTATCTGTCAATATTCTGGTCTTTGAACAAAAAACTAATTTTCTCCTTTTTTTAGTTTTTGCTTTTATCAATCTTTTGACTTTTTCTTTCCTTTTAAAGTATTCCTCCGATAAACTGCAGATTATTCAATCTTCCTCTGAACATAACCAGGAAGCGATTAATATTATTGAAGCGGAAAATAAAAAGAGCCAGGAGCATAATCTGGCGCTTAAATTAAAGATTACCCGTTACGATAACCTCAAAAAACTGATTGAGGAGTTGAATAACAGCTTAAAGCTGGATATTCTCATCCGGGTATTGAGCTCAACCGTCTATAGCTTGATTTCCGGCAGTACCGGGGTGGCCCTGTTTTATCTTTTAGACGGCCAGTATCAGAAATTAAGCTTAGTGCATTCGATTAAGGATGATAGTAATTTGGTTGTCCTTTCCAAAGAAGGGGATATTTTTGATCAGTGGGTTCTGCGGCATTCCAGCCAGTTGATTATTGAGAATTTAAAAAAAGATTTCCGCTTCGATTCCGACAGCCTAGGCGCACAAAATACCCGCCCGGTTTTATCCTTGATTAGTTCTCCTCTGATTAGCAATAATTCCCTGTTGGGCTTGTTGCGCCTGGAGAGCAGCAAGGAAGGTTTTTTTAATCAGGATGACTTACGGTTTCTTTCACTGGTTGCCGATCTGGGCGCGGTAGCTTTAGAGAACAGCCTGCTTTTCCAAAAAACCCAGGATTTGGCAATCCACGATGATCTTACAGCATTATTTACCCGGAGTTATTTTACGGAGCGGTTAAAGGATGAGGCCAGGCGTTGTTTAAGGCTGGATCAGTACTTGTCTTTAATGATGGTCGATATAGATTTCTTCAAGCAATACAATGATAAATTCGGCCATATTGTGGGTGATTTGGTGTTGAAGAAAATGGGGATACTCTTAAAGGAAGTTTTGGCAGAATTTAATCCTTTATTATGCCGCTTCGGCGGAGAGGAGTTTCTGGTGATGTTGTCCGGAATAGATAAAAAGAGATCTCTCATCATCGCCGAAGATCTGCGTCAGAAAATCCAGGCCGAAAGAATAGTCCTGCGCCGGCAGGATACGCATATTACGGTTTCAATCGGTGTTGCCAGCATGCCTTTAGACACTAAAGATGATGATGAATTGGTACAAAAAGCGGACAAGGCGATGTACGCAGCAAAAGCCAAGGGGCGCAATCAAGTATGCTCAATATAATCCTGTTTTTAATAATTACGTTTTTTTTGAACCTGCTCTTTTGGGATATTTTGCTTAAGCGCCTCAGGCTCAAGGAGCTTGAAGGAGTTGCTTTGTGCAATGAGCTGAGCCGCCTGAACGATTTAAAGAAAAATTTAGACCTGGAAAATAAGTCGTTAAATGATAAATTTGAAGATACCCTAACTCTTTATGAATTAACCAAAGATATCTGTAAGAGCCTGGATGAAGAAAAGGTATTTGCCATTTTTAGTAAAGATTTAAAGAAGCATATTAGTATTAGCGATTGCCGCTATATTAAAGATAGCGCGGACTTAATTAAATATAAGGACTACACGATCCTGCCGTTGAACCTGGAGGCCAATCAGACCGCCGGGTATTTGGCAGTTGATCGTATACTTGAGACGGATAAACTTAAATTTACCATTCTTACCCAGCAGTTTTTAATCGGCCTGCGCAGGGCCCTGCTTTATCAGAAGGTTCAGGAGTTAACGATTACCGATGTTTTGACCGGTGTTTATTGCCGCCGCTACTTTTTAGAGCGTTTTAGCGAAGAGCTCAGGCGTTCAAAAAAGAATAAATTAAATTTAACTTTTTTGATGATTGACATCGATAATTTCAAACAATTTAACGACCGTTACGGACACTTGGTGGGGGATGCGATATTGCGCCAGGTTTCTAAAACTATCCGCGAAATGGTCCGGCAGATCGATTTTATCGGCCGCTACGGAGGAGAAGAGATCTCGGTGGTTTTAGCGGAAACCAGCCTCAAGCAGGCTAATTACGCTGCCGAACGTATCCGCCAGGCGATTTCCCTGGAGGTAATTAAGGTTTATGATGAAGAACTGAAAGTCACGGTGAGTATAGGTGTTTCAACCTTTCCGGAGAATGCCTCAAATATCAAAGATCTGATAGAAATGGCTGACCAGGCCCTTTATTTAGCTAAAGAAACCGGAAAAAATAAGGTGTGTTTTTCCTCCTAAATAAATTTCAAGATTATCCCTTGAAAAGCTGCAGAATTTAATATAAAATACCCCCCATGGCCAAAAGCTTGATTATCGCGATTGATTTAGGCGGAACCAATTTAAAATGCGCGCTTCTGGATGAGCGTTTCAAGATCAGGGCCAGAAGTTTATTTAACACAAAGAGTTTTGATAATCAGGCCAGGTTGATTCAGGGAATTGCTGATTCTATTACCAGCTTCATAAATGATCAGAAATTAAAGCCCAGG
>JAGVOR010000122.1 GCA_020052635.1 Candidatus Omnitrophota bacterium | reverse complement strand
TAACCGTTTTAATTTTTGGACTTGGGACAACCGGGCTAAGATTTATGTATACGATAATCAGGAGGATTACCGGCAGTCGACTCAAAGTTACGGCTGGTCAGGGGGGCATGTTTTCATTAATCAGAAGCTGATCCAGGGTTTTGCGGGGTCGGGGGAGTTTCTGGATAATATGCTGCCGCATGAATTAGCGCATATTATCTTTTTTGAGATGGTTGGCTTTAATAATCCGAGTGTGCCTTTGTGGCTGCAGGAGGGGGTAGCTACATATCAGGAACAAAACTACGGTTCGTTTAAGACGGAGATGGCCGATCGGATCAGGCGGGGGGATTACCTTAGCCTTGGGGCCTTGACTTATTTTCAGGTCGCCGGCGAGGGGGAAGATAAGGTCAGGCTTTTTTACCTGGAGTCTAATAGTCTGGTAAAATATTTGATCACACAGTTCGGTAAAGATGCATTTGTAGATTTCTGCCGGCATTTGCGTGATAACCGGAATTTATTGGCCGCTCTACGTAAGGCATATTCATTTAACAGCCTGGATGAATTAGAGGTAGCTTGGAAGAGTTATATTTTAAAATGAGTAAATATTATCATTTTATCGGTATCGGCGGTATCGGCATGAGCGGGATCGCGCAGCTGCTTTTGGAAAGCAAAGCCAGGGTCAGCGGCTCGGATTTAAAAGCAAACCAAATTACCCAAAAGCTATCCAGCCAAGGGGCTAAGATTTTTTTGGGGCACAGCGCCGGGAATATCTGTGGGCAGGATGTGGTCGTTTGTTCTTCGGCAATTTCCCCGGATAACCCCGAGGTAATGCAGGCTAAGGTATTAGGGATACCGATAATTAAACGGGCCCAAGCTTTAGCCGAGCTGATGCGCCAGAAGACTGCGATTACCGTTGCCGGCAGCCACGGTAAGACCACGACCACTTCTTTAGTTTCCTGCATGCTGATGGAAGCCGGGCTTTGCCCCACGGTGGCGATCGGAGGAATCCTGAACAATATTCAAACGAATGCCTGCCTGGGCAGCGGAAATTTCTTTGTCGCTGAAGCCGATGAGTCCGACGGTTCATTTTTAAATTATTCACCCAAATATTCGATTATTACCAATATCGACCGGGAGCATTTGGATTATTACCATGATTTTAACCAGGAGCTAAATGCCTTTGCCCGCTTTATTCAGCAGACTAAACCGGAGGGAGTAGTTTTTGCCTGCGCCGATGATCTGGAGCTTAGAAAATTGATGCAGAATACCTTGGCCCAACGGGTATTTTTTGGTTTTAGCGACCAGGCGCAGATTGTCGCCAAGAATATTTATTTTGAGGGATTAAGCAGTGATTTTGATTGTTATGACCGTTCTGAATTTATCAGCCGTTTTCATTTAGCTTTAGGCGGCCGGCATAATATTTCCAATGCTTTAGCGGTGATCGCTTTAGGATTAAAGCTGGGGATTGATTTAAAATATATCCGGGCAAGCCTGTCCGGATATAGGGGGGCGCACCGGAGGTTGGAAATTAAATTTCGCAACGATAAATATTTGGTCATTGATGATTATGCCCACCATCCTTGCGAGATTAAAGCTACCCTGGATGCGATTGCCAACCTGCAGGTTGAGCGCAGGATCGTTATTTTCCAACCGCACCGTTATAGCCGCACACAGCTGCTGCTTGATGATTTTGCTTGTGTATTTAGCCCGGCCGATATATTGGTGGTTACCGATATCTATGCGGCCGGGGAGAGGCCGATCGCCGGGGTGAGTGCCCAAAGATTATTGGAAAAAATTAAAAAACAGAATCCCCGGCAGAAGGTTATTTATTTGCCTAAAGAAAAAATTACAGATTATATTTTAGCCGAAATCTGCGACAGGGATTTGGTGATTACGCTGGGCGCCGGAGATATTGTAAAGGTGAGCGATGATTTGGCCCAAAAACTTAAGTAATAAAGTTAAGCATAATGTTAATTTGGCCGGCTTGACCAGTTTTAAAATCGGCGGCCCGGCGCGCTATTTTTTTGCACCGGCGGACGTTTTGGAGCTTAGTCAGGCGTTAAGTTGCGCGCAAAAAGCCCGTTTGCATATTTTTGTTCTTGGTTCAGGCAGCAATATTTTAATCAGCGATCAAGGGGTGTCAGGCCTGGTGATTAGCTTAAACCGGCAGAGCTTCAAAAAAATCAGCCATCAAGGAAGTTGCATTATTGCCGGAAGTGGTTTAAAATTAAGCCAGCTGGTTTCATATGCTGCCAGCCGGGCTTTGGGCGGAGCGGAGTTTTTAGCCGGAATTCCCGGTTCAGTGGGCGGTTCTTTAATCGGTAACGCCGGTGCCTGGGGTTATTCGATCGGCAGCTTGGTCGAGCAGTTAGGGGTTATGGATTATTGCGGGAAGATCAGGGTATTATCGGCTAAGCAGTTGAAATTCGGCTACCGGCAATCCAATTTAAGCAAATATATAATTATTTGGGTTAAACTTAAGCTGTTTTCTGCGGATAAACAAACCGTTGCCCGCCAAATCAAAAAATACCTGGCGATCCGTAAAACTACCCAGAATTCCCGGCTGCCCAGCGCCGGCTGTATCTTTAAGAACCCGCCGGAAGATTCTGCCGGCAGGCTGATCGATCAATGCGGGTTAAAGGGGAAAGTTAAGGGCCAAGCTGCGGTTTGCTCTAAACATGCAAATTTCATTTTAAATACTAAAGGGGCCCGCTTTGGAGATGTTCTTGCTTTAATGAATTTGATGCGAAAAAAAGTTAAAGTAAAATTCAAAGTTAATCTGGAGCCAGAGATAAAAATATGGAAATAAAAGATTTCGGCCGCATCGGCGTTTTAATGGGCGGCCCTTCATCGGAAAGAGAAATTTCTTTAAAAAGCGGCAAGGCGGTGCTGGCGGCGC
>JAGVOR010000105.1 GCA_020052635.1 Candidatus Omnitrophota bacterium | reverse complement strand
GAAGATCGAAGATGCGGAGGATAAATTCAAGCGCACGGTTTTAGCGACAAAATTTGCGCGGAATGAAGTTTTAGTAGTGGCGGACCATATTTTAGAAGACAAAATTAATATGGAAGAAGTGGTCAAGGAGGATATCCGCATAAAAAAGAGCAGTGTGCTCGGCAGGTTCAGGCGGCTTTTGGCTAAAGTTAAGCAGACTCGCTCCGAAGGTAACGCGATCAACTTGATTTTGCAGTTGAACTTTACTACTTCGGTGATCGAGGCGGCGGTGCGCAAGTTGAATCATTTGCTGCGGGAATTTGAACATATTAAGCGCCTAAATAAGCGGGGTAATTTGCGCAGCCGTCAAATCCTCAGGGAATTAGCTCAGCCCTACGGTAAAATCAAAGAACAGACGAAACTGATCAAATCTGCCCATTATAAATTCAGCCGGACCAAGAAAAAATTAGTGGAAGCGAATTTACGCTTAGTGGTCAGCATCGCTAAAAAATACACTAACCGGGGGCTTTCTTTCCTGGATTTAATCCAGGAAGGCAATATCGGGTTAATGCGGGCGGTAGAAAAATTCGAATATAAACGCGGTTATAAATTTTCTACTTATGCCACCTGGTGGATCCGCCAGGCAATTACTCGTTCGATTGCCGATCAGGCCCGCACGATCAGGATACCGGTGCATATGACCGAAACGATTAACAAGATTATCCGTTTTTCCCGGGTTTTCGTTCAGAAAAACGGGCGGGAACCTACGCCGGAGGAGATCGCGCATAAAATGCGTTTTCCGCAAGGCAAGATTAAGTCTATTTTAAAAATCGCCCAGGAACCGATTTCTTTGCAGATGCCTATCGGAGATGAAGGGGATACGCATTTCGGCGATTTTATCCAGGATAAAAAAGCGGTTTCACCGGCTAATGAAACCGTCCGTTCGATGTTAAAAGACGAAATGAACTCTGCATTGGGTACTTTAACCGAAAGAGAAAAGAAGATTTTGGTTTTACGTTTTGGTATCCACGATGGTTCAGCGCGCACTTTGGAAGAGGTGGGTAACGTTTTTAAAGTTACCCGCGAAAGGGTTAGGCAAATTGAAGCCAAGGCTTTAAAGAAACTGCGGCATCCGTCCCGTTCGCGCCGTTTGCGTACATTTATGGACATGACTTTGGCACACCAGAGGGAGTGCTAAAAAATACACAAAATCAAGAGGTTTTAAATGACGGTTAGTAAAATTAGTCTAAAGACAGCTGGATTGACCTTAAGGGGCTGTCTTTTTGTTTTGCCTGTAGAAAAACGAGATGAGTCAGCAGATGGAAAATGCCAAATTAAATAATTTTGAAATTACGCTTTCTAAGCTGCGTAAGGTCGAATTCCAGCAAAAAGCGATCCTGGATAATATCCCGGATATTGCCTGGCTTAAAGACCTGCAGGGCAAATTTATTGCGGTCAATGAGCCTTTTGCTAAGGCTTGCGGTTTTAAAGTTGAAGAAATTATCGGTAAAACCGATCTGGATCTTTGGCCTAAGGAATTGGCTTTAAATTACCGCGCGGATGATCAGGAGGTAATTGCCAGTAAAAAGCGTAAAGTGGTGCAAGAAAAGTTAATGTACCAGGAGGGCGGGGAACAGTGGATCGAAACTATCAAAACTCCTTTTTTTGATGAACATGGCAAGGTAATCGGCACTACCGGTATCGCCCGGAATATTACGATGCATAAAACCGAAACCGAACGGTTAAGGGAAAGCCGCGCGGAACTCGAGTTGCGGGTTAAGGTGCGCACCGCGGAGTTAGCCAGCGCCAATGAAGCTTTGCGTAAAGAGATGCGTTTAGTACAGGAGGCACATAGAGATCTAACCAATATAGGTAATTTTCTTACTAATGTATTTAATAGTATTCAAGATGGGTTGTGTGTTTTAGATAAAAAGATGAACATTGTGCGGGTTAATCCGACGATGGAAAAATGGTATCCCCATAAAATGCCATTGGTGGGTAAGAAGTGTTATGATGCTTATCATCAAAGAGAGAAGCCTTGCGAGATTTGCCCCGTTGCGGAAACATTAAAGACATCTAAAGCAGCTTGTTATGTTAATCCTAAAGAAGATGAAGACGGTAAGACAATCGGTTATTTTGATCTATACAGTTTTCCGATGTTTGATGATAGCTCCAAGGAATTGGTCGGGGTGATCGAATATGTGCGCGAAATAACCGATCGAAAAACTGCGGAAGAGGCCTTGCGGCAGAGTGAAGAAAAATTTAGGACGATTTTCGAAAACTCTAACGTTGGCATGGTGATTGCGGATGCCGAGACCCGGGAATTTACCCTTTGCAATAAAGCATTGCAGGATATGCTGGGTTATACAAAAGAAGAGCTTTTGAGCTTAGGGGTTGCCGGTATTCATCCTGCGGAGAGTATGCCGTTAGTGATTGAGAAGTTTAACCAACAGGCTAAAGGCAAACAGATTCTTGCAGAAAATGTGCCGGTTAAGAAAAAAGATGGCAGTATTCTTTATTTTAATATTACTTCAGCGCTGTTAACGTTAGACGGCCGTAAACGTGTTTTAGGTCATTTTGAAAATGTAACCGATAAAAAAATGAAGGAGGAGCAGATCCTGCAATCCCTGTCCTTATTGAAGGTAACTTTGGATGCCTCAACTGACGGCATCCTGGTGGTGGACACAAAGGGAAAAATTGTGAGCAGTAACAGCAGGTTTCAGCAGCTGTGGCGGATTCCTGAAAAAGTTGCAGCAACTAAAGATGACAGTAAATTATTGGATTTTGTATTAGACCAGCTGGTTGAGCCGCAGGCTTTTATCGCTAAAGTAAATTATCTTTACAGTCACCCCGAGGAAGAATCATTCGATACCCTATTGTTTAAAGACGGTAGGGTTTTCGATCGTTTATCGATTCCGCAAATGATTGACAAACAGGTAGCCGGACGGGTTTGGAGTTTCAGGGATGTAACCCAGAAAAAACAATATGAAAACGAATTAAAAGTTTACCAAGAAAAGCTGGAGATTCTCGTCGAACAACGCACTCAATCATTGGAACTGGAGATTGCTAACCGTAAAGAGATAGAAGAAAAAGCCAAAGAACTATACCGGCAGTTGGAGTTTACCCTGGGGGCGACAAAAACCGGCTTGGATATTATCGATAAAGATTTTAATTTATGTTATGTCGATCCTGAATGGGCCCGGGTTTACGGAGACTGGCAGGGCAAGAAGTGCTACGAATATTTCATGGATCGCAAGACCGCCTGTCCCGCTTGTACTATTGAAGAAGCCTTTAGGACCAAGAAAACTATCGTTAGCGAAGAAACCCTGCCTAGAGAGGGTAATCGGGTGATCCAGGTTACGACGATTCCTTATCAGGATAAGCGCGGTAATTGGCTGGTGGCTGAAGTGAACGTCGATATTACGCTTAAGAAAAAAGCGGATGAAGAGCTTAGGCATTATCGGGAGCAGTTAGAAGAATTGGTAGGTGAGCGCACGCGGGATTTGCTTCAGGAGACCAGTCGCTATAAAGCGGCCGAGCTTGAAAAAAGCAAGTTGAACCGGGAGCTGATTAAAACTAATGAAAAACTAAAAAGTATTTCCTTGATTGATGCACATACCGGATTATATAATTACCGTTATTTGCAGGAGGCGATTGAGGTTGAGTTTCACCAGGCTCGCCGCTACGCTCAAAATTTAGCGATTATTATGCTGGATGTCGATTATTTTAAATCGATCAATGATGTTTACGGCATCGCTTTCGGTGATTTGGTCTTAAAACAGCTGGCCAAACAGCTCAAGCGCATGATCAGGCGTTATGATATACTTATCCGTTATAGCGGTGAAGAGTTCATTGTCATTTCTCCCCGGCTAAATCGGGATACCGCTTTTAATATGGCCCAGCGGCTGCTTGACTCGTTGAATTTCATTAACTTTGGAAATAAGCAGCACAGCGTTAAACTGAAGATGAGCTTATCAGTAGTCTCTTTCCCCGATAATCGGGCCAAAAGCGGAATGGACCTGGTAAATTTGGCTGATGTTTTTCTGAATAAAGCCAAAGAAAGCGGCGGGAACCGGGTGTTTTCTTCTTTGGACGTGGAAAAGCCATCTGTTAAAAGGGAAGATAAGATACCCAAGGCCGTCGGAATAAAAACATTAAAAAGCAGGATTGATAAGCTGAATAAGCAATCTAAACAAGGCTTGAGCGAATCT